>JBIKKD010000160.1:0-4002 GCA_044360565.1 Kapaibacterium sp. (SeqCode) | reverse complement strand
CGACAAATCATTGCTGATCACATGGTTCGTTCAAAACAAACTTCACCACATGTGACAAGCGTGGGTGAAGCCGATGTTACTCAACTCGTGAATTTCCGTGAAAAGAATAAATCTACATTTGAACAAAGAGAAGGATTCAAGTTAACCTTGACTCCATTCTTTGCAAAAGCCATCATAGATGCGGTCAAAGAATTCCCACTCGTGAATGTTAGTGTTGATGGTACAAATATCATCCGCCACAAAAAGATCAATCTTTCATTTGCAACAGTATTGAATGATGGGAATTTGATTGTTCCCGTAATCAAGAATGGTGATATGATGAATCTAGTTGGAGTGAGCAGATCAATCAATGATTTGGCACTAAGAGCTAGAAGCAAGAAATTGTCACCCGATGAAATTTCCGGCGGTACAATTTCCATGACCAATATGGGTGCATGGGGAAGTCTTTTTGGAACTCCGGTCATCAATCAACCACAATCTGCCATAATTGGAATTTATGCGGTTCAAAAGCGACCTGTTGTTCGCGAAATGAATGGTGAAGACATGATTGCAATCAGACAAATGATGTATGTTTCCATTACATATGATCATAGAGTCATAGATGGAGTTCTTGCTTCATCATGCCTCAGAGCAATCGTTCAAAATCTTGAAAAAATGAATGAATCCTCAATAGAGATATAATCTCCGTGATTCAAAACATGTTCATATCAATTTGTACTGCTTTGGCCCTAATCCTTCAGATTGGGGCTTTTGCAGTTCATTTCCATCCGCATTCTCATGAACATGAAATACTTTCCATAGACAACAAACAAGCTGGGAAAGGGCATCATTGCGATTTATGTGATGGTATTCTTCAAATTGCTTCTACTTCAGCAATTGACATTACTATTGTCAATTCATGCTCATTACTTCCTTATTTCGAAGTACCTTCTCTTTCCTCATCATCTCATTTCTCTGAAAGAGCATCTTCTAGAGCTCCTCCCATAGTGTAATTGAATATTTAATTACATCATTTTAGGAGCAATATCATGAAGCATATCTTTGGTATTGTGCTCTTTTTATTATGCTTACCATTTGTGCAAGAATTACGAGCACAAATGCGTGTTTTGCATATAAGCACAATACATATACAACAGCATAGCAAAAAACCACTGTCTTCTGTCCGTATTTCTTCAGGAAATATCGGTGCTATGACGGATATATCGGGTCATGTAGATCTTAATATTTCATTATCCGAACAAAAAATCAGCTTTTCAAAAGCGGGTTATATAGGTGGATCAATTATTATCCCGGCATCAAAGAATGATACTTCTTTGACACTTATTTTGCAACCTGCTGAATTTCAAGGCAAGGCAGTTCAAGTTACCGGCGATCGGAATTCTGTCTATGGAATTGCATCTCAAGATGTGAATATCATCAAAAGTGAGACATTGGACAAGCATCGCGGACAAACTCTTGGAGAGACACTCAAGAGAGTGACCGGCCTACATACTTTACAGACCGGACCTAGTATTTCCAAGCCGGTTTTACGAGGAATACATAGTCAAAGACTTTTAATTGCCAATGCAGGAATTGCTCAGGAAGGTCAACAATGGGGCTCTGAACATGCCCCGGAAATTGATGCTTTTTCCATAGGATCTGTCGAGATTCTGAAAGGAGCCGCCGGTGTGGAATATGGTCCGGGAGCAATGGGCGGAATGATACGAATCATACCACCTGAAATTCCGGATACAGCTCATCTTCATTCTTCGATCACTTTGCAGGGGCAAACCAACAACTGGCAAGGAGCAATCTCACCTTCCCTATCATGGGGTACGCGTTTTGAAAATAATGATGCATTTGGATTGCGCGCTCAGATAACCGGCAAGCAAGCGGGTAATGCAAGTACTGCTGATTATGTACTTGGCAATACAGGATACACCGAGCTCAATGGACAAATTCAAGGAAAATATGCATTCTCCACCGGCGAGAATATCCAATTCACTACAAGTTCATTCAATACCGAGCTAGGAATTTTCAAAGGGAGTCATATTTCCAATGCAAGTGATTTATTGAGAGCTATTGAGAATGGTCATCCCTTGCAGAATTATGATTTCACTTATGATATTGGATTTCCAAAGCAACAGATTCAACATCGTCTCTTGAGTATACAAGGAAATATTCCACTTGAGGGAATTGGACTCCTTGAAGCCACTTATGGGTGGCAATTCAATGATCGATCAGAATTCGATGCTCATAATTTAAGAGTACCGAAAGACTCCGCAAGTCAATTAGAACAATTGTTGGTAAAACCTGCAATGCGATTGCTCTTGGAGACATATTCCGGCGACATCAAACTCAAAGCGATACAATTGGATGAACATATCAGTGCGACAGTAGGTATTTCTAGCCAATTCCAACAAAATAAGCGTCTCGGAAAAGTAGTCTTGATTCCCGATTATTTCATGACGGCTCTAGGAGCTTATGCCATTGGCAATATAATGTTCGATGACATTATCATTAGTGGTGGTGCACGTTATGATACAAGATCCATCAGCGTTGACAAATATTCATCGCCTACACGATTGATCAATGACTCTGTATTGAATTATAGTGGATTTTCTCTAAGTGGTGGATTTATGTGGCAAATGCAAGAGCATTTGAGACTATCCATGAATATGGGTCAAACATGGCGACCACCTCAAGTGAATGAACTATACAGTTATGATATTCACCATGGTACTGCACAATTTGAAATTGGGAAAAGAGATTTGTCGCCTGAACAATCACGCACCATAGATCTTTCTTTACTTTATGACACCCATGACTTTTCTTTTGATCTCTCCCTTTTTCACAATCAATTTGACGGATTCATTCTTCTTCAACCCGATAGAGCACGACCAACATTAACAGTTCGTGGGAGTTTCCCCACATTCAGGTATGATCAAGTTCAAGCGGCAATGTATGGAGTAGAAATTCAGGGAGATTACACATTCGATGATTGGTTGACTTGTTCGCTACAAGGTTCAATGATTCGTGGTGATAATCAATCTAGCGGAAATCCACTATTCATGATTCCTGCAGACAGGGTGAGTGGATCATTGCATGCGCATAGAGAATCTTTCCTTGATGTGTTTGGTGATGCCTTCATTGAATTTCGCATGACCCATGTTCGCAGACAGGACAGATTCGACCCCAATTTGGATTATACTTCCCCACCTCCTGCATATACTCTATTTGACATCAATCTTGGTGGTACCATTCTTCATGGTCCACTCAAAGGGATTGCAACAAATCTCTCATTTCAAAACATAGGAGATATCGCATTCCGTGATTATCTCTCACGATATCGATATTTCGCATTGGACACAGGATTCAATTGTGTCTTTAGAATGACAATACCAATTCTTTAATTACATTTTGGAAATAAATATGAAACACTTCATCTCATCACTTTTTGCTTTGGCAATTGTAATCGGAATAAGCTCATGCGGAATCAATGATCACGACCACGATCACGATCACGATCATGATTATGCAACCACAGTGATTGTAACTTTGGTAAATCAAAGCAATACAGCCGATACCATAAAAGCAGTATGGAAAGACTTGGATGGTCCTGGTGGCGCGGCACCTAGCATCATTGATACGATTTCACTAAAATCAGATATCACATATGTAGGATCAATTGAATTATACAATGAATCCAAGTCTCCAAAAACTGATATTACTCAAGAAATAAAAGCTGATGATTATGAACATCAGTTCTTTTTCACTCCTAGCTCAGGAATTGCAAGTTTGGTGGAATGGACGATTACAGACAAAGACAGAAATAATTTACCGGTTGGGTTAGCTTTCCAAGTAAAAACAAAAACAGGAACAGGAAATAAAGGAATGATCAATATCGTATTGTCCCATTATGATTCAATGACTAAAAATGGAACAAACAAAAGCTTGGAGTCCGATATTGACATAGATTACCCGGTTATCATAGGTAATTGATAATATTCCTTTAATATCTTT
>JBIKKD010000020.1:0-12406 GCA_044360565.1 Kapaibacterium sp. (SeqCode) | reverse complement strand
TGAACCCAAAGCACCTGAATTGTTTCCGGAATGTATTGTGTTTTTAAATCCGCCAGTGATAAAAGAATGTGAGGCAGACACACCAATCGTATTTTCGCTTCCTCCGACAATGGAGGATTGTTGACCATTGGCTTTATTATTTAGTCCACCCGATACAACTGATCCTTGATTTGTTGCACTATTTCCTTTACCACCTAAGACTGAAGAATATTCACCGGTTGCAATATTATTTTGTCCTCCACCAATTGTTGCAAATGTTTGCATCGCTCTATTGGAGATACCACCGGAAATAGTTGAACCAATACCCCCAGAAGCATTAGACTGTCCTCCGCCAATCGTGCCATGATTAGATGCTACTTGATTGGATTGTCCGCCGGCTATTGTACCAAAGGAAGAAGAAGATGTAACTGTATTATCCCTTCCTGCTGTTGCATTAGACCATGATCCAAGAGCTCTATTATTCTGTCCACCACCTACAAATGACCAGTTGCCTGAAACAAAATTACTTTGTCCACCGCTAACAACGCCATATGCTCCACTGACACTATTAGTAAATCCACCAAGGATAGAAGAATAATTTGCTGATGTACGGTTTTCATCACCACCGGCAATAACTGATTTTATTCCACCAACATAATTTGCAAGGCTCTTCTCAGATTTGCTTCCTAGTTCACTAACATTAAGGTTTAATAATGATTTTAAATCATCACTGAGATGTTGAACAGTGACTGAATTATTGGATACTTTTTCGGATGTCAAAGCATACGGTACAGATTGCAATGGAATACGAAGTGGGATCACATTATTATTGATTTTGAACTCAACATAATATTGTTTGTCAAATGTGATTGATGGTGGAATTCCAACATCTTTTCCAAGAATAATGGTAAAAAGGCCATCCGAGCCAATGTGGATTGTATCAATTTGTTTATACTCATATTCACTCCCTTCCGCTTTTGGATGGAGCATAGTCTCAATAATCGCTTGATTACTCGATTTGGGAATGCCGGAAGTCAATACCCCTTGAATAGAGATGCTTCTTGGAATCTGAGCACTAAGTTGATTTGTGCTAGTACTGACTAACCCTATCATCACCACAATAATTGAAAGTAGTTTTCTAATAATCATTATAAATCCCTTGAAATAAACTTCACTCAACATAATAGATTGTAGGCTATAATTATCTACTCATTTTCTACTCAATTCCGATATTTTTTCAGTTAATTTTAACAGAACTTAGAAGATCCGTCTGACCTAAATAGCTAAAATTCCCAATTTAACTTTTAGAATCTTTATGATTCAATAAAACATACTTGTATCGTAGTGAACAGAATTTCTCATCTCGGAAACCTAACGCTCAACCCCCGCTAGTGTAGAAGCGATGATGGAAGCAACATCTGAATGAGGTGCGGCAAAAAAATCGAACCACGACCCCATTAATGTCTAACTTTTTGGGGGCAGTGCACCTATGGATGCCTTTTGTGTTTTGACTACTACAATTATTAACAGCCGCCTGGGTCAGAATAAGGCTGGAAATAGATTTGTTTTTCATCATAATAATTTCTGAATTTCTCACCTTTCTCTGTTCCAAGCCATTCACCAAATGGAGTACTCTCTAAACCGAAAGTTATTGGCTTTAATTTATTCAGAATTGCTTGATCGATAGTTTGTATTTGAGTGTTTGCCAAGCTTATGTTGACAGACTCATTCATATCAATAACCACAGGATCAATTACAGAAATTGGATTGGCATCTAAAACCACATTATTCAGATTTTTTAGTTGAGAAAGTTCACGAGGAAATGAAGATAATTTGTTACCGCTCATATTTAAATAATTTAGATCATACATCAAAGTTAAGGATGATTCAATAGTGACGAATCCTAAGTTCTCAAGCGTTAGACTTGTTAATTTGGACAATTTTGAAATTGTATTTGGAAATTCTCTTCTCATGCTCTCGCTTTCTGATGAACCCGTGATAGACAGAAAAGTCAAATTTGATAATGAAGAGAATGAATTTGGAATATTTGTGTTTGCTCCCACCTTAATCGACAATGAAACCAATTCTGTGCATTGGAACAATTCATCTGGGATTGAATACAACTCATAATTCACTTGAAGGTCTCTGAGATTTTTTAAACGAGAAAGTCCGCTTGGCAATGAACTAACATTACCACCAAGGCGTAAAATGCTTAGTGACTTACATGAAGATATATCTTGAGGAAGTGATTTCAATTCCCAACAGTTAAGGCCCAGTTCCTGAAGGTACTTCAGTTGGAAAATAGAAAATGGAATTGAATTCAATGGGGTATCATCAATATCCAAAACTTGAAGATTTTCACATTCAGCAATACTTGCTGGTAAGAAACTCAAACTACTAAAACTGGCGCGGAACTCTCGAAGATTCTTGAGCTTGCCTATTTCATTTGGAACTTTTGAAATCGATGAAGATCCGCCACATGGTTCGCCTGAAAAATTCAATACCTCTAGATTTGTTAGATTTCCAATTTCAGAAGGTATCTGAGTAGCTCCATAACAATTAAATTGTAAAGTTCGAAGTGTTTTCAAAGTGAAAATAGACTTGGGAATCACTTTTACTTCGTCATAAATGTACACTGACAAATGGAGCAAATTCTTAAACTTTTTTACATTCTTCTCAAATATTTTAAGTTCTTGTTTTGAGGTGATGTTTATAGTTGAAGCATACTCCGGATTCTTGATTCCTGCCTCAAAATTACCATCATCATAACTACCTTCATATTGAGCAAACACATTACTCGTGAAGATCAAGAATAAAAAGATACTCTTTATCATTGTTTTTTTGGGAATTTGAATAATTATGTAAGTAATACAAACTACAGAATGCTGGTCCAGATTCACCTACTCATTATCTACTCATTTCTTGTTTTTCTGAAATTACGTGACAATTCACAGAGCAATATTTTTTCATGATAATATTTAAAATAACTAGATATATGGCGTTTTATTAAATTTATCACCATTTATACATTTAAATCATATCAAATCATACTTACTGATTCATAAATCTGAATTTCCGTCTTTCAGGCATTTTCATAAATGATTGTCTTTTCTTAATTTGAGTTCGATTTATTCATGTACCTCACCACGATTGAAGCAGCATTCAATCACTCATGAATTTTGATTCTCTCTCATGAAATATTGTTTGATATATCAATAATCAACATATCAAGCGATATTCTACTTTCCTACTATGGCTTATGCTTCAATGGCATTGCCCACATAATTGCACATCAAATATTCTGTATTCACAGAACAATTTTCCTATTCTATTCACAAGTGGAGAACGAGTATGAAGTCTATCGTACGAGTCTTTTCTTTTTTGTGCGTATTGACATTGACTTCAGTCATGGCAATCGCGCAAGGCGTCCTGAGCGGACAAATCACGGGTCCTGATGGACAACCCATTCCCGGAGTTTCAGTCAAAGTGACATCAGGCAAAACTAGCAAAGGTGGATTTTCAGATTCAAGAGGAAAGTATTCCATTAAAAACTTGGACAATGGAAGTTATGGCGTTGCATTCAGCTGTGTAGGTTATCAAAAACAAGATGCAACTGTGAATGTTTCAGGTCCAACAACACTTAATGCAAAACTCAAAGAAACCTCAATCGACATGGATGTGACAGTAGTCACTGCTTCACGCGTTCAACAAAAAGCTTCAGAGGCACCTGCTTCGGTTTCCGTGATTGAACCGAGAGCGATTCGCGAAGCTCCAAAGAATACTCCTGTCGAGCATCTCCGTGGTATCACCGGTGTGGATTATTCTCAAACAGGTATTGCTCAGCAAAGCGTGAGTGTTCGTGGTTTTAATAATGTATTCACTGGTGCATTGCAAACACTCACAGACTATCGTCTTGCAGGTGTTCCAAGTTTGCGCGTGAATGTAGGTTACTTTGTACCCGCTTCGAATGAAGACATCGAGCGCATTGAACTCGTGCGTGGTCCGGCTTCCGCATTGTATGGACCAAATGCAGCACAAGGTGTGTTAAATATCATCACTCGTTCCCCATTTGCTTCACAAGGTACTACTGTATTTCTTGCAGGTGGATTACAAAATCTGATGAATGTGGGTGTTCGTCATGCTGGTACATTAAGTGATGATTTTGGGTATAAGATATCAGGTCAATATTTCTCAGCAAATGATTGGGCATTTGAAGATCCCGTAGAAGTTGCAGAAAGAGCAAAAGCAATCACAGCTGGAGCAAAAGCAGATACTTTGAAAATTGGTAATAGAAAGAATACACATGAGCGTTTCAATGTGGATGCGGGTGCATATTATAACTTGGGTGAGAACTCGATGTTCCAACTCAATGCAGGTGTTTCTCAATCACTGAATACTATTGAAATGACCGGACTCGGTGCTGCGAATGGTAGAGATTGGAGATATTCTTATGTAAAT
The DNA here is from genome assembly GCA_044360565.1 of Kapaibacterium sp. (SeqCode). GTDB lineage: Bacteria > Bacteroidota > Ignavibacteria > Kapaibacteriales > UBA961 > UBA961. The sequence goes on along the minus strand of JBIKKD010000020.1, from coordinate 7,969 downwards.
GCACAAATGACTTCCGGTGATTTATTTGCTCAAGTATTTTATAATATGAGTGATGCGGGGGAAACATATTTCCTTCGGACAGGTAATCCAATTGTTGATAAATCAACATTGCTTGGAGCTCGTTTGCAGCATGCATATACTGTGAATGATGATATTCGATTGACCTATGGTGCAGATTTCTTCTCAACAAATCCTGTTACTGAAGGAACAATCAATGGCGTAAATGAAGATAATGACACCTACAATGAAATCGGTGCATATCTTCAAGCTGATGTAAAACTCACAAAAGATCTTTCTTTACTCGGTGCAGTCCGTGGCGATAGACATTCCATCATTGAAGAAATGGTACTTTCACCTCGCGTGGCTGCAATGTATAAACTCGATGAGAATTCAACAGTTCGTGCTACATTCAATCAAGCATTCAGCAATCCTGGTACAAATGATCTATTCCTTGATTTGCTCAGCACAAAAGATGCATTTGGACTTAGCGCCGCAAATCCTGCATTTGCAGTTGGTGTTTGGGGTGCTTCCGGTGGAAGAAATGGCTATACCTATAATCGTGATGGCGGTGTACTTCGCTATATCTCACAATTCGATCCAACTCGCTCCAATTGGATGCCAACTACGAATGTTGCAAATATGTGGTCAGCAGTTACGGCAGTTATCACGGCAAATCCTGCTCTTGCAGCTCTCAAGCCATTACTAACTTCACTCATTCCTGCACCAACAACTATTGGAGGAAGCATTGCGGCTTTGAATCCAACGACAAGACAATTCATTCCAATGCAGGCAGGCGATGTGCTTGATGTTGACAAATTGCGTCAGACCAATACACAAACCATCGAATTGGGTTATCAAGGCAAGTTGACAGATAAATTCAAGTTCTCAATCGATTTGTATCAGTCAACAGTTACAGACTTTGTGTCTCCATTGAAAGTTGTCACTCCAAATGTATTCATGAATGCAGCTGATGTAACAGCATATCTCAAGCCGATTTTGAAGGGAGCTCTTATGCAGGGTGGTATGCCTGAAGCACAAGCTGAAGCAACAGCTACACAAGTATGTGGTGCATATGCACAAGTTCCAATCGGCACAGTTTCACCAAATGAAACAACACATAAAGGCGATATTCTTCTTTCCTATCGTAATTATGGCGAGCTTTCATACTATGGAACTGATGCTGCATTCACTTATGAATTTTCTCCTGAATTCGCAATCTCAGGATCCGCTTCTTATATCAATCAGAATGTATTTACAGGTGAAGATTTAGGTGCAGGCGCTGGATCTGATACCATCGCACTTAATGCACCACAATATAAATCAGCACTTTCATTCATGCATCGCAATGCAGATCTTGGTTTGAATGTTGGTTTGCAATGGCGCTGGGTTGATGCATTCCGCATGAACTCAGGTGTATATGTAGGTGATGTGCAAGCATTTCACATGCTAGACTTGAATGTGAATTATGTAATTCCATCAGTTCAAGGTTTGAGCTTTAATCTCACAGCAACCAATCTTCTAGATCATAAGGTTCAGCAATTCATCGGTGCTGCCGCTATTGGAAGAATGGTACAAGGTAGATTTACTTATACATTCTAACTCTTAATGTATAAAAATCAAAAAGGCATCTTCAGTTAATTCTGAAGATGCCTTTTTTTGTTAATCATAATGTGCGCCATCCACAGGGAAAATCGACCTTGATGCTCTCGGAAAGAGATTACCTATCCCCGTCCACCATATGTCTGAGTCAAATGCTCCATATTCAGCAATGAACCAATTGGAACCCTTTTTCACAAAGAGACATGTGGTTTTGCAGCACTCATAATCATCATCCGGAAATATTATTTGTCCACCATCCTTTCTTTGCACGGATACTTTGAACCAATTGTGTACGCTGGACCTGATTGGCTGAAATATTGACTTTGTAATCTTGAATCTGCCCTTGAAATCACAAACAGACGATAAGCATGGATCAAACATAAATCACAACTCTTTGAATAAACTCTTTCAGAAAAAAAACACCTTGTTATCAATACCCTGATTTCATGTAAATTTAGCTTCAAAAACACAATGAACATGAGATTGATATGAGTATAAATAACGCTGAACATATTGCCAATACGGTCTTGATGATCAGACCAAATGCATTCGGATTCAATCCAGAAACTGCATCATCGAATGCTTTTCAATCTGAATCTGTGGCAAATGATCGTGAAATTACCATCAGTGCTGTGCGCGAATTTGATGCGATGGTAGAAGTGCTACTCAAAAACCACATAGAATTGATCATAGTCGAGGATACTGAATACCCTCATACACCTGATGCGATTTTTCCGAACAATTGGTTTAGCACGCATGATGATGGCACTGTCATTCTCTATCCCATGATGGCAGCAAACAGAAGAATGGAGCGTAGAACAGACATTATTGACATGCTTAAGTCACGCTTTGCAGTAAACAAGATTCATGATCTTTCCGGCCATGAACAAGCGCATACATTTTTAGAGGGAACAGGGAGCATTGTGTTTGATCATACATCTCGTATTGCCTATGCAGCTTTGTCTGAACGGACAGATCGTGCACTCTTTGAAGAATGTTGCAGATTATTGAATTATACCCCAATTTCTTTTCGGGCATTTCATGTGAATGGCCTTCCGGTATATCATACCAATGTCCTGCTGCATATTAGTCCATCTATTGTTGGTATATGTTCAGACATGATCCACCCTTCGGATCGAGGTTTTGTACTCGATGCATTGCAATCACATGGACATCACATGATCAAGTTTTCAGGCGCACAAGTGCATCAATTTGCAGGAAATATGTTGTGCATACTCAATGCGAAAGGTGAACCATGTCTAATTGGTTCAAAGACGGGTTATGCTTCGCTCACCGATCAACAGTCAATATTGATACAGCAATCTTGCATTCCTGTCTCTGTCAACATTCCCACAATCGAGAGGATCGGAGGTGGAAGTGCTCGATGTATGCTGGCGGAAATATATCTTCCAATTTCTTAAATTGTTACATATGATTCGAACGCTTCATATGGGTTACAATTTGTAAAAAAAATATTGTGTATTCTGTCAGTAAACGCTTTTTAGGGGATATCTCATGTTATTAATTCAATTGATCATCATTACTTTCTTTTGTTTTGGAATCTCTTCATGTGATGAATCATCAAATGATCAGAATAATCAAATCAGGAAACATCAAATTGACAGTATGCTAAAGGTTTGGGAAAAAGAAGATAAACTTTCTCTTTCAAAGTCTGAACAAGAGGAGAATCAATTGCATAATATTCAAATGAATAAATTAGCAAAAGATGACTTCTTCAGTTACTATTTACAGAATAATGTTGCCCACAAGAACATAGATTGCGATGCTTCTTTCAACTTCATAAAATCATATAGTATTGATTCCATTCTTTCATATATGGATTGTTTAAAAAACAAGAAGGAGCGTATCAAATTACTGAGACGAGTATTGATTCTTGCTAAATATGAACATACCCGAAAAGAGGACAGCTTACGATTCTTAATGAATGCTCAGTTAATGCGAATGATTTCTTATGCATATCATCAAGACATACCTGGTGATGCATTGGAGTCAGATGAATCTGAGTTTGACAGTCTATATCAGGCAATCTCTTCTTTAATTTCTGAAAATCAGTCAAAGGCTGTCATTCTTAAATTCATCAATGATTCGATATTCAGTTATTACTATATGAGAGTGGAGATTAGCTTGCCAACAAAGAATATTCTTATGCTACACTATAATGGCGGCGGTATGGCCGGATCTGCAGAGAAACGCTATTTCCTTAAGCAAGGAAATAATTACAAAGAATTGAATTTACATTCTATAATTTCCATAGTAGATAAAAAAATGACTAAGATTACAAAGGAAGATGCTTCTGCTGATACTGACAGATTTGAGGGACTATTCACTTGGAATGAGAAGAAAGGGATGCATCAATTGGAACTATTTGTACATGTCAGTTCAGGAGCAAGTTGCTGCCCGCCATATATTGTACAATTGTATACGAAAGACTTCAAGACCATTGAGCCAGGGTCATTGAAATATGCGACAACTGAGCATTTTTCAGATAGTACAATAAAGCCTGTGTGGAAAGATATACGATGATATCATTGGTTTTTAAGAAGTCTTATGGCCACTCCATTTGCCGGATTGGATGATACCATATACAATTCCTTTTCATCTGACAATTGTGCGTAAACAGGGATATATCCTCTTCCCTTTTCAGGCTCTTCCGATGTCCAGAACACACCAATTTTCTCAATACCTTTAAATTTTCCATTACCAAATCGATTTCCGGCATAAGATAATGGAATGAAATAAGTGGTATGTAGTTCGGCTATTTGTTTGCGATGGGAAGTTCTTGAAGAGTATGCTCGAGCATAATCATAATTGCTTTAGACAAGACTATTCAGTGTATTTTGAATCTTAATAAGATATTGTATTTCCTCAAATGTCGGTATATGCCAACCGTTCGGGACAATACCTCTCTTATCTCGAATTACATACCAATTGTATAGTATTGAACTTGTATCACCTTTCGAATAGCACCAAGCCGGTTGCTTATTCTTTCCTGCATTCTCCCATTCCATTCTAGATTGAGCTTGAGGAATGGAATCTCCATTATTGAACACTTTCACCGAATGATTTTTTCTCATCCAAACTTGCTCGCCTATTGACATTGTTCCATCTTGAGAATTCATAATAATATGTTCAAAAGAGTTTTTTTGGCATCCGGGACTGCAAATAATTATGAGATAAAGCCCCGAAAAAAGCAATATTCGAATCATTTTCTCCCTCCTGCTGTCATCGCAGACAAATCATTTATATGTATATGTACATCCTTGAAATATTGACTCCCAAGCAACATCCGCCCTCTTTTATTTCCTTATGATTCTGCTTGTAATTCTAGGATAACTCCTTTTCGATTAGTTTCGATTATGACTTTGCTAGGAATAATTCTATCAAAGAAACTCAATTCAGAAAGCATGGACAAATAGAGTTTCTTGCATTGCAAAGCATATGGACCATGTTTATAATTCTTCAGAAGTCTGTCTATTGAGTTAGGATCAATATTATTAGCTGCATGAACAATAAGCATAGATTTTAGAATAGTACGATTATTCCCATGTACAGGAATTCCATAGATCATACTCTGCTTTGTCTTTGATTTATAATTTTCAAGAAATCTTGTAAATACACTTTCAGCTTCAACCCCTGTAAATTCTATTTTTTCAGCGAAGGCATTTGATGACAAGAATATCAAGAGAAAGTAAAAATACATAGCAGTAATTTTCATTTTAAAGTCCCCATAATATTTTTAAGAAGTACTACTTCAAGAAAGTATATTGATTGATAATGCATTATATTTTTTACTTATCGGTAGATGATATTAGCATATTTTTTCTAATTTTGCTTTCGGGACTACAATTAGTTTGTGCTAACTTGTAATCAGCTCATTTTGGGATATGCTCTTGGGAAAAGAGTAATTATTATTTAATGCTGGGTGCATTTATCAAGGATTAAAAACATGTTTTTTACAAGGTTGTCTTTGTTATTTATAATTGCGATTCAATGTACATTAATCAGTCAAACTCATGTCAAGATCGGTAAGCAGATTTGGATGAACAAAAATCTTAATGTGTCTACTTTTCAAAATGGAGATACCATTCTTTATGCACCCAAACAAGAAGATTGGGAAAGAGCATCCATTCTTAAGATACCTGCTTGGACTTATTACAATAGTGACCCACTAATTGGTAAAGCCTTTGGAAAAATGTATAACTGGTTTGCTGTTTCCGACTCTAGAAGAATAGCACCAAAAGGTTGGCACATACCTAATAATACAGAATGGGATGAATTATCCAATTTTCTCCAAAGTGATTCTATATCTGCAAAATATCTAAAAGCAAAATCAGGAATTGGCTATGAAGATGATGCTACTAATTATTCCGGCTTTTCAGGCTTACTGGGTGGATATCGATATGACAATAGTGAGTACTTAGGAATAATGAAGCACTCATATTTCTGGATTACTGACGAGTATTCCACGCGGAATGCTATTTGTAAAGGTATCAGCATTTTTCAGGATGAACTATACACTTTTGAATATCCGAAAGAAAATGGATTTTACATTAGATGTATTAAAGATGATACAATTAATTCAAATGAGGACTTGTCTCCTTATGTACATGAAGGAGTTAACTCACAAGACTCTTTGCTTATTGTCTCTAAGCTATTCTCATCTGGAACACCATTGAGTATTGGAATTGGTCTTAACGCAGGTTACTCTTTTATAAATCCAGAGTATAATATCATTTGGGGCATCAATGGTATATCTAGTTTGTATCAATTAGGACTAAAATTCGATGTTAAGTTTATGTCAAACTTATATCTATCTGCAGGATATAGAATCAATCAATCTGCAGCAGCTAAAGTTAGTTTTTCGAGAATGGGATCGGTAGACGAGATTGAACATACACTGATGATAGGCGAAGGAAGGATTGGAGTATTATATAAATTTATGACAGAATCTCTCAAGTATTATGCCTCTTCAAATATACTATTTATTAATTCCGACTATTCTCTAAATTATGTTGGAACAAAATATACTGATAGAATTAAGCAAACGACTATTGGTTACAATATTGATCTAGGTATACAGATTCCTTTGTACAATAATTTCTTAATAGACTTAGCCTTTGGTGCTTCTAGTTTTGCACTTTATGACAATAATAATCGAAATCCATTCGATATGATAAATTCCGGAATTGGTCTGGGAATATATTATCAACTATAATTATAATGTACAACCTTCATTTCTTACTTTCTATCTGTTCTTCGAGAGCATCAGGCAAATCTCTGAGAAAATCATATCCTGTGCTTTTTTCGATTGCATTAATTGTTGTTTTATAGAGTTCCCAAGAATTATTTGACTTATCATATTGCCCATTATTCATCATCACCGCAATGACTTTTGTAGACGATGATATGTCTTTTGCTTTTTGACCTTTATCAAGAATCACCACAATTTTCCAGCAAGAATCCGGTACAGCTACTTTTCCATTCAGTCTTAGTGGTTGTTTTGAAAAAACTCCACCTGCGATTACATATAATTCCTTGCCTTCAATTTTACACAAGCGTTCACATTCATATTCCAAAGAAAGCCATGTTTGTTGATTTAACTTTGGAGTTTGAGGCAATATATTGCTCATGAGAAAAGTTGACCTATTATCCTCCTCAGTTGCGGTTCTTTCTTCCGATCGAACCATATGTCCTCGATCATAACCGGACTTGGTATAATCATCATGCATAATGATTTGAAAAGATGATGGAAGAGAAGTATCCGCAATAAACTTTCCTGATCTTCTCGGTACATTACCATACCATGTTGCATTCAATTGCCATGCAACCCAATTGGGCACATTCAATAAGTGATTATAACTAAGGATATATTGTCTTCTTTGAATGAATTTGTCATCCGATTTATCAGAATCTACCGGCAATCCCCATGGCGCATGAACTGCTGTTGGATTCTGTACTCCGCTCTGTCCAAATGCAACGACAGAAATGAATATGGACAACATGTAAACATAATTTCTCATCATTCACTCTTCATAAAGACTGAGGAATATATATTCATTCCATTGCCAATGATGAGAGAATATGCACCTTGAGGAAGATATCGTATATCGATTTGATGACGAATCATTCCATCCGCATCAACAGGTAACTCTACATTATTATTCGCGATGATTCTACCCATCATGTCAATGATTTGAATTTCATATTGCTTTGAAACCATTACCGGAAAAACAATTCCGAGTTGATTGCTCACCGGATTTGGTGAAATCATAAGTGTAGTTGATTCTACTTGTTCTTGAACTGACACAAAGTTTTTGGATTCAATCATTTCTTGAATCTCTTTCGGTAC
>JBIKKD010000159.1:0-4012 GCA_044360565.1 Kapaibacterium sp. (SeqCode) | reverse complement strand
ATTCTAATATCATAACTTCTGCAGGATATGGTGGAGTTATTGGTGGTGGTATATTAAATCGCGTTGCTGATCTTACTGCAACAGTTGCAGGTGGAATTTCAAATCAAGCACTTGGAAGAAGATCTACTGTTGGTGGTGGGGTTACAAATACAGCTAGAAATTGGTATTCGACCGTATCCGGCGGTGCAGGGAATTCAGCACTTGCTGAAGGAAGCGCAGTTTTTGGTGGTATTGAAATGGTCTTAGATACAACTGCAATTGGATCCTTTGGATTTAATGGTAATATCATAAATAATTCAACGAGCTTATATGCAAGAAGGATAAATATTGCCCAACCAAGAACCGGTGTCTTCAATAATGTTCATTTGTGGCTCACAAATAATGATGATACTGTGAGAACATTACGATTCTATGAAAAGTATAATGATCAAGGTGCTTTCCCCAATGGTACTAACTATGTGGGATTCAAAGCGCCTGATGCAATTGGATCTGACATGATTTATACTTTACCTTCAACTGCTCCGGGAAGTGATGGACAAGTACTTATATCCTCTACTTCCGGCGTGATGTCATGGTCCACTCCGATCTTGAAGGCTCAAAACATAAGTGTTAATCCCGGAAATCTAGTCGAATACGGTGGATCTCAGTCCATTGCAATCACAGTGACTGGAGCACAAGTTGGTGCAACAGTCCAGGTTTCTCCAAGAACTGAAATGGAAGATGGCATTATCATTGGATATGCTCGGGTAAGTGCAGCGGATACAGTGTCAATACGATTTGTGAATACGACAAATGGACCTATAGATCCAACTGCTTTGAATATTGATATAACGGTAATACAACCATGAGAATGATATTCTACATGGCATTGTTGATTGGAATGCTTCATTCTACTGTATTTGCCCAAAAAAGTATGCGTGGTGTTTGGGGTGGAGGTGGCACGACTTCCACATCCGGAACAAAGACCATTCATGGAACATTGAGTCAAACTGCAATAGGTAGAAGTTTCTCAGACTCCGGTGAAGTGCGAAGTGGATTTTGGTATACCATGCGCGCTAAAATGCCTGCCTATGATGCCGGGATAATTGTTGTGATTCCAACATTCAGTGGCAAGGCAGGAGCAACGGTCGAAATGCCAATCATTATTGAATCATCAGTACGATTACCATTCGGGAAATTATGGTCATTCTCAGGAACATTTCATTTCAATGCCACAGTGCTTGAGCCAGTTGCAGGTTATGATGATTATTCGAGAATACTAGATAGCGGCATAATCAAGTTCTCAGGAACAAGCACTGATACGGCCGGGATAATCAAAAAAATAACATTTCGTGTAAAACTCGGAAATGAAGCAATTTCACCGGTGGCTTGGGATTCATTTACGATTGCCCAATTTCCAAGAGCGACCGTCATTAAAAAAGATGGTTTGTTTCAATTGGAGGATCTCTGTTTCACCGATGGTAAACCACGACTCATCGGTACATTGAAACAGGGATTGGCTTTATCTGCATTCCCGCTTCCGGCAAAAGGTAATCTCACAATAGCTGCAAGTACAGTGGAAAAAGGTATTTCTGAAATACTCATGTATTCACCCGATGGTAAATTGATTACCACACTCTATTCAGGTGAATTGAAACCTGGTTATCATGAATTACCGATTGATACAGAGTTTATTCCTTCAGGATCATATTTCCTGATGATGAAAACTCCAAGTGATATGCTCACCACTCCATGTATCATCGCAAAATGAGATTCCTCATCCTGATCATAGTAATGTTCAATGCAATTGGATTGCATGCAAGTGACACAACCATCATTCAAAGAGTACTTTGGAAAGGTGGCTTTCATGCATTCCCATCGCTATATAGACATATCACAGATTTTTCTGCATTGCCTGGTATTCCATCTTGCGGACCGACTTATTCAAGTGCCAGCGGTTTTATGGGTTCCTTAGGACTTGACTTTCAATATGAATTTAAAAATAGTCCTTGGTCAGTACAATCTCGACTTGATGTAAAAGGAATACCGGCAGTATTCTATGAAAAAGAAGAAATATTAATTGATGATCCAAATGCTATACCGGGTTTTCAATCATCAGTGATAGGGTATAATCTAGAGACCTCTCTGTATTCAATCGGACTTTCTCTCCTTGCAAATTATCGGTTGGATAATCGTCTCAGCATTGGCTTCGGCACAAGATTCGGCGGATTCATATCTTCTTATTATGAACAAAATGAAAAATTGGAAAGCCCTAGCAATGCAGTATTTCTTCCTGATCAAACAAGAATAAGAAATGAATATTTCGGAACAATACCCAATCTCTCGGCAATAGAGGGAGCACTGGTATTGAATGCTCGGTATTCATTCCCCCTGAATACAATGAATACCACGCAAATCATTCCCGAAATCGGCTATGAGTTTCCATTGACTAATGTCTTGTCCTCATCTGAAACTTGGAATATTCATACTATTCGATTCGGGGTGACAATTGCATTCTCTTTTGTTGAAGAAGAAGAAATTACTATTCCAATTGAAATCAAAGATCCAATCATTATCCCACAAATAACCATATCTACTCCTATCAAACCACAGATAGATATGAAAGAGAATTTAACTTCATTGCTTCAATCACCAATCAAAGCAATGTTATATGACTCAACAGGAAAACAGGTAGACAATCAGATCAATATTGAAAAAAAAGTTGCTCGTAATATGTTCTCAATTATCAATTATGTGTTCTTTGACTCAGGATCAGTCGATATACCAAAAAGATATAGACAACTTTCTCCTGATGAGAGAGAAAAATTCAATATTGATGAGATTAGAACGGATTCAGCAATATCTCTCTATCATAATGTTTTGAATATTTTAGGCAAAAGGCTGCAAAGTAAGCCCAATGCAACAATTAATTTAACAGGTACTAATTCTAATAATGGCATTGAGTTAAGTAATAGGGATATATCTCAAAAGAGAGCTGATGCTGTTAAAGACTATTTAGTAAATGTTTGGAGTATTGATCCACAAAGAATTCAAACTGAATCTAGGAACTTACCTGAACAACCTTCTCGAGTGAATACCGGATATGGAGAAGAGGAAAACCGAAGAGTTGAGATATCTGCAAATGATCCAGATATCTTTCTACCGGTTAAATTCATAGATACGAGTTATAAAGTTCTTCCAAATGATATTAGAATTAGTACAGAACGATTGAATAAAGAAAATATCAAACAGTGGGAATTGCGTGCAATTGCCGGAGGTCAATCTGTAGTATTGAAATCTGGAAACTCAAAGATGGATGATACCCTAAGAACAACAGCTGATAATATATCGGACAATTTGTTGAACAGCAATAAAGTTGAACTAAAAATTATCACGATTGACCAAGAAGGTAATGAAAGAGTTGTTGGAGAAACAGAAGTACCTGTCAAACAAATTATCGCTAATAAAAACAAAGTCGAAAAGTATAATCTAATTACATTTGGTTATAACTCCTCTGCTGTTGATGAGGCTAATAATTTTATTATACAGGATGTCAAGAAAAATATTTCCAATTCTTCTATTCTAACGCTAACAGGCCATACAGATAAAACTGGCGCTGCTCAATATAATCGTTCTCTATCGCTTCGAAGAGCCCAGGAAATATCACGCTTTTTCACAGCAAATAAAATTGTAACTGAAGGAAAAGGATTTGATGAGTTACTCTTTCCTCTTGAGCTTCCTGAAGGGAGATTTTATTCGAGAACTGTTAGAATCACTGTGGATACTTATATCGATGATGAAAAGGAATAGAATATAGTTACATATCCTATTCCTTCTCTTATTATCTTGATTACAAGTAAGGTCCGATCATCATATGCAATTTTGCTGTCAATGATTCATGTCTTAATAACCCACACTTCTTTTTTATGCGATACTTATGACTTTCTAGGGTTCTTGGGGAAATCATCAAAGTGTCGCAAATATCCTTATTTCTCATCCTAAGCACTATCATTCCGCATACTTTACATTCTGT
>JBIKKD010000019.1:0-12433 GCA_044360565.1 Kapaibacterium sp. (SeqCode) | reverse complement strand
AACAATCTCCAATCCCGCTTTGCCTCTTATCGCACAATTGACTGTTTCAAATGATGGAGCATATCTTGCGGCTGGAACAATAGTCAGCGAGCCAAGTTTGTATTCTTTTTCCGCAAGTCAAGTACATGTGATTGATATTGCATCAAAAACAATTGTTCGTTCTCTCAGAAATTCCGCAAGCGAAATTATTGGATTGGACTTTAATTCGACGAATCAATTTCTTGCAACAGGGTTTGCGGGATTTCCACAAATTTCTGTGTGGCGCGTTCCAACAAATGTCTTTCTTGGACAATTGGCAAATCATGAAGGATTTTTGACCGATATCAAATATAGTCCTGATGGAAAATCTCTGGCTTCATCCGCAAGAACTTCCGATAATCTCAAAGTGATGGATTTTGCATTCCCGGAAAAAGACACAAGTATCGGATTCATTCGCATCGAGCCATCAAAACCGGTTATTGTTTCTGCTGATTTGGGTGATGCAATCATGATGCATCCAACGGATACGGTTTTGACCGTGAATCTTTGCAATGGTGGCAAAGGCGATATTTTTATTGAATATGCGTATTTCCGTGAAGCAACACATTTCTCATTGATTTCTCAAATACCGAATACACTCAGAATCGCGCCGGGCAAATGCATCGATATTAATATCAGAGTGCTCGCACGCGATAATGGCTTGCTGACAGATTCATTATTCTTCGGTTATTGTAATCAAGAGTTCTTCATGCCGATTCGCGCGAATGGTATTTTGCGCTCGATCAATCCTATTGCACAAGGACAAAAACTTGGTCCTGCATGCATCAATGAAACTGTCACAAAAACAATCGAACTCATCAAAAATGATGATCCTGTTCCCGTGACCATCAATAAAATCGTGACAAAATCACCTGCGATAAAAGTATTGACAAAGATTGCAGATTCAGTGTTGAGTCCCGGTGCTTCATTATTCGTGGAAGTACAATTCTCACCAAAAATATTGGGTGAAGAATTGATAGAAGTATTGGTTTTTCATTCAGGACTTAGTCAATATGAAGTGCCAATGGTTTTGAAAGGATATGGTGATGGCACAGATATTTCCGTACCAGGAATCATTGCATGCATTCCTGAATTACAGAAGAAAACAATCACTTTGCAAAATGCATCTTTGAATGAAGTGAGACTCGATTCCGCATTCATTTCCGGCAATGCATTTGTCCTTAGTACGCCACTTCCATTGATCATGCCTCCAAAATCTCAAAGAGACATTGAAATTACTTTCTCGGGATCATTGCCAGATAGCGGAGAAATAATAGCTTGCTCATTCTATCCATGTGCAAGTGCAAAAGTGATTCGGATTGTGCCATACACAGCTTCTGCAACATTACGCATGCCATCTGTTAAGGCAGATCCGCGTGGGCGAGCGGTACTTCCGGTGAGCATCAATCTCACGGAGAAATACCCATATATCGGTAAACAAGAAGCATTGTTTGAATTCCGTTCAAAAGCAGGACTTTTCCTCCCTGATTCGATTTCGAGTACATTCGGTTCAATTCAAATTCTTTCAAGAGATGTCATTGGTGATGAAAGAATCACCAAACTCAGATTTGAAGGAACCATACCAAAGAGCGGTACTCTCTGCACAATATCAGGTTTCGCAGGGATCAGTGATGTGCATTCCACCAAGCTCATTTTCAATGATACTATGGATTTTTTCAGTCGAACAGTGTCAATGAACTATGTCTCCGGATCATTGGAACTCACCAATATCTGTGCTGATTTGTTTTTGCAGGAATCCAACGGATTGTCTGTTCGAACAATCTATCCGCAGCCGGCAAATGATAATGTGATAATCGATATTGAAGCAACTGAAACTCAAAATCTGACCATTATGCTTGCCGATCAAATGGGAAAAGAACTTGCTATTATGAAATATCCGATATTTGTCGGTGCGCAATCACTTGACTTGAAACTTCCGAATGATTTGCAATCGGGAGTGTATAGTGTGACACTAAGCAGTGAAATGAAAGGAATTCTGAATACAAAACTCATTCATGTCATTCGATAATATAAATCAACATTCATATTGAGGAGATTTTCCATGAAAACAGTTTATGCTTTTGCAATTATTGCCATGATGTCATTCATCGGATGCACAACGGTGGATCATCGTTCAAATTTACATTCTGTGAAAGAACAAGACATCACTGTAGGAAAGGTTCAGAAGGAAGTTCGTGTTGGGATGAGTGGAGCACAAGTTGCTGAAGCACTCGGTTCTCCAAATATCGTAACAAAAGATGAAGGCGGTGATGAAACTTGGGTCTATGACAAGATCGCTACAGAAGCCTCTTATTCTGAAAATTCCAGCGGATTATTCCTTGTATTGTATGGCTCAACTTCCAGATCCGGAGCGGCGGCAACAACACAAAGAACATTGACGGTCGTGATCAAATTCGATGCATATAGCAAAGTGAAATCATTCTCTTATCATGCATCCAAATTCTAATTTATAAGGAATGAAGAACATGAAAGCGATTTCACTATTCATACTTTCTTTGCTATTGCTTGCCTCATGTACGGTGATCAATCAGCAAAGCGCTCCACCACCGCAAAAGACGCAATTGCAAACAAGACAGGTGCAGACTAGGGAATATGACACAAATGATGTCAAGCTGGTAATGAAAGCCGTTCTGAATGTTTTGCAAGATGATGGCTTCATCGTGCGCAATGCGCAAATTGAACTCGGACTGCTGACTGCCACAAAGGAAGTTGATCTTCGTGGCAATGGTGGCGGAAATGGTTTTTGGTCAGATTTCTTTCGTGGAATCGATAGAAACCGAAGTCAAGGTGAGCAGATTTTCAATAAGCTAAAGCAAATAGAATCAAGTGTCAATATTTCTGAATTCGGTAAACAGTCAAAAGTACGCGCGAATTTTCAGGTAAAGATTCTGGATAATCAAGGTAGAGCCGTCGAGGTATATCAAGTGGAAGATCCAAAGTATTATCAAGACTTTTTCATGAAAGTTGATAAAGGCATCTTCATTCAGAAACAAGGTTTTTAATATTGAGATTATCATGGCAAAATCACTCATAAAATTATCACTGAGCAATCTTCAATTCTATTCATATCACGGTGTGAAAGCCGAAGAGCAAACCCTTGGCGGTAGATATCAAGTAGATGTTGATTTATGGTATAATCCTATGTCCGCGGTCATCAGTGATGATGTTGCCAAGGCCGTGAATTATGAAGAGATCGTTTTCAGTATCAATGAATTGGTCAATGGTGATTCCTATAATCTCGTCGAGACATTGTGCTATGAGATCTCTAAAGAAGTTCTAGAGAGATTTTCACTCATTGAAAAAGTGACTGTGCGACTCAGAAAACTCAGCGTTCCTTTGAAGCATATCATTGATCATGTGGAAGTTGAGCATACGATGCAAAGAACTCATGAATAATGAACTGCATTTTGGAGTCCCAATTGCTTTGTCCATGGGTGCCAATCTTGGAGACAGACTCTCAGCTCTGAAATATGCAATCAAGAGAATGTCGGATATCATTCCGGATATTGTCTCATCCAATGTCTATGAAACCGAGCCGATTGGATATACCGATCAACCTACATTTTTGAATTGTGCTTGCATCGGTCATACGGAATCATCGATTGATGAAGTCTTGAATTTGATACATGTTATACATGCTGAATTACACCGCAAGGCAAGACCAAAATGGCATGAGCGAGAAATTGACATTGATATTCTGCTTTTTGGTGATATCATTATTGAAACAGATCAGGTCTCTATTCCTCATCCTCGCATGCATGAAAGAGCATTTGTTCTGAAACCCTTGTCGGAAATTGCACCAAGGATGATTCATCCCAAGAATGAAAATACCATATCGGAATTGCTTGTCATGTGCAATGATGATTCGGAAATTGTCATTCACACTAAGTCTGAAGAACTATAATCATACACTTTTGCATCAATCATTTCATAGAATATCATTATGTACGGTTCATTCAAAGATCATTTGCAGTCTGAATTATCAGCCATTGAAGAAAGCGGTCTACTCAAAAGAGAGCGGATCATCACATCCGAGCAAGGTCCGGAAATCATGGTTGAAGGTAGAGAAAAACCTGTTCTCAATTTTTGCGCAAATAATTATCTCGGATTGTCTTCACATCCACGCGTGATTCAATCCGCAAAAGATTTCTTGGATTCACATGGATATGGAATGTCGAGCGTACGCTTCATTTGTGGCACGCAAGACATACATCGCATTCTTGAAAAAAAGATTGCCGAATTCTGTGGCACCGATGATACCATTCTCTATGCCGCATGTTTTGATGCAAATGGCGGTGTTTTTGAACCATTGCTCACCGAAGAAGATGCAATCATTTCTGATGCATTGAATCATGCATCCATCATTGATGGGGTGAGATTATGCAAAGCAAAGCGTTATCGCTATACTTCCTGTGATATGGTGGAATTGGAAGAAAGACTCAAAGAAGCGAGAGCGGATGGCGCGAGATACATCATGATCGTCACTGATGCCGTATTCTCGATGGATGGTACAATTGCTCCTCTCGACAAAATCTGTGATTTGGCAGATCAATATCAAGCATTGGTCATGACAGATGAATGTCATTCCATGGGATTCATGGGTGCAAAGGGAAGAGGTGTCACTGAATTGTGCAATGCAATTGGTCGTGTTGACATCATCACGGGCACACTTGGCAAAGCACTTGGCGGTGGAATCGGTGGATTCACAACGGGAAGACAAGAAATTATCGATTTGCTTCGCCAGAGATCCAGACCCTATCTTTTCAGTAATTCACTTCCTCCTTCCATTGTTGGCGCTTCGATAGAAGTATTTGACTTGCTTAGTTCCACCACGGAATTGCGTGATACTTTGGAAGCAAACACGAAATACTTTAGAGAGCAGATGGTTGAATTGGGTTTTGACATCAAGCCGGGCACGCATCCAATTGTTCCAATCATGTTATACGATGCTGTATTGGCTCAGAAATTATCTCAGGCATTGCTTGATGAAGATATTTATGTGATTGGATTCTTCTTTCCTGTGGTTCCTAAAGGTCAAGCAAGAATTCGCGTGCAGATTTCTGCCGCACATACAAGAGAGCATTTGGATAAGGCTATCCAAGCTTTTGCGAAAATTGGTAGAGAACTAGGTGTGATCAAGTGAGTAATCATGGCATGAAAGAGCGTATATCATCCATAATCATCAATGGCATATTGATGCTTGCGGTGATCACCATGATCATTCCCATGCTCTTGATGCTACTCTTTTCGCTGTATGAAAGTCCTGAGCTATATCAAAGTCCGCTGGAATTCTTCAAGAATATTCCAACGCACACCAATTATGCAGATATCTTCATCACCGATACATTCGGTAGGTATTTTCTGAATTCTTTATTCATCGCATTCGTGGTCACGATTGGTAATGTCATTTTCGGTTCCATGGCAGGATATGCATTCGCGAGATATGAATTCAAGGGAAAGAAGATACTCTTTGCATCCGTGATGGGATTGATGATGGTGCCGCATCAAGTGGTGATGATACCTCTATACCGCATGATGGTGGCTTTTGATTGGATCAATACTTTTTGGGCATTGATCATCCCTGGACTTCTTGCACCTTTTGCAATATTCCTCATGCGACAATATATCAGGGCTTTGCCGGCTGATATCGAAGATGCCGCAAGAATTGATGGAGCAGGTGAACTCTATATTTTCTTTCGCATTGTGCTTCCACTTTGCAAGCCGGTAATCACTGTTCTGGCGATTTATACTTTCCTCGGTTCATGGAATGCATTTTTATATCCATTCCTTTTCACTTCACTTCCTGAGATGCGAACCTTGCCCGTGGGTCTTGCGTATTATATAGGGAGACAATCCATCGATTGGGGACATCTCATGGCAGGTGCTTCGATTTCAGCATTACCTGTTTTGATTCTCTTTTTACTTTTCAGCAAGAAAATCATTGAAGGTCTTACGGCAGGCGCATTGAAAGAATGATCATTTCTTTCCGCCTTTTCCATATTGCAAAATGATATCATTCATTGAAGCCTTGCCTGTTTTGCATCGTATGTGCAATTCATCGGGCAATGCCGGATTCACTGATTTTTTATGCCAAGCAATCGGCATGGGTGAAGTATAAAATGACATTTCGTCTTTTGCCATTGGAATGGTTGACTTACCAAGTGTAATCTTACGCGGCTTCGGTACATCAATCCATTTCGAGATGATCATTCTTGATTCCGGCTCACCTGCATAGCCATTTCCTTCCATGGTATTCATAGAGAATTGTATCATTTGCTGAGTTTTATCTTCTTTCACTTGAATTCCCAGCAGTCTGAAATTTCCATCCTTCAAACTTGAGGAAGAAAATCCATCATCAAAAAACACTTGTGATTTTACTTCAGTGATCAAACTATCACGGAAATAGATGAGCAGAAGTGAATCACCTGCATAACTAGCAGTATTGTTGATTGGGAAGGTTAATGGTATGACGGAACCACCTTTCACAAAGAGTGGAATCATATTGAGTGGTGCCGGCATCGTGAAATTGGAATTTCCCGGGATGCGATAATTGGACCAAAAATCGAACCAATTCCCGGGAGGAAGTATTACTTTTCTTGAAGTTGAATCTGGGTGAAGAATAGGGGCTACGATGAAATCATTCCCCCAATAATATTGATCATTGACATCGGTGAATTCTTTGCTTGAAGGACCATTCCAAAAGATCGGTCTTGCAAGTGGAGTGCCATATCGTGCATTTTGAAATGCAATCGTATAATTATACGGCAAGAATTGCATTCTCAATTTTATGAAATACTGCACGATTGCTTTGATTGAATCGGAATAATAGATCGGCTCAGACGGAACGCCTTCGCCATGTGCTCTCATAATTGGTGTGAAAGCCCCGAATTGCATCCATCGAGTATATAATTTCTCATTTTTGGGACCACCCGTAAATCCTCCCAAATCCGAATGCATATATCCAACACCACTCAAGCTCATTCCAAGCATGATGGGAATTTGTGCTTGAAGTCCGGAAGCACTTCTTTGCACATCACCCGACCAAGGAAATGCTGAATATCTTTGCATGCCGGGTCCGCCCGATCGAATGAGATTGAATAAGCGATTGCCGGGAGCATATTGTTTATGTGTCTCATCCAAAACTTCCATCCAATGCATGGAATAATTATTATGTGTTTCAAGTGTGGAACCACCCACATGTTTCATGTCCAAAGGATGCATTTCAGGTTCGCCCAAATCACACCACCAACCCGATACTCCTGTATTCATGTGTTTGGCATATAATTGACCCATCCATGATTTAGACTTGGGATTTGTAAGATCCAAAAGGGAAGCGCTTCCTGCCCAGAAATCTTTCAGAAGATATGTAGTACCCTGTTCGGTTTTGGTGAATAATTCTTCCTTTTCAGCGATGGAATACTGTGAAGAAGTCTTTGTGAAATATGGTTCAGTGATGAGAATTGTATGAATATTCCTTTTCTTAAGAGTTCGCATCATACCAAGCGGATCCGGCCAATTCTTGGAATCCCAATCGAAAGTACCCATCTGTTGCTTGTCTCCAAACCAGAATAGATCCAAAACAATGGCGTCCAAAGGGATATCTGATTTTTGAAAGTCTTGCACCAAGTTCAACACTTCCGATTGAGATTTATATCCATAGCGAGATTGGATATATCCCATCGACCAAAGCGGTGGAAGAGGCTGTTTGCCCGTGAGTTCCGCATAATATTTCAAGATCGACTCATAACTTGAATCGATGATGAGAAAATAGGAAAGTCTGCCATGTGTTTGCGCGATTTTGAATGTGTTTTTTTCACTCACTCCACAGTCAATAGCTCCCGCAACAGGGGAATCAATCAATAATCCATAATTAGATGTGGAAACAAAAAAAGGAATTGAAACATTGAGTTGATTCACTCCATTTGCATATCCATAGACCGCCGTATTGTACAGAGGGAAGACATGTCCTCTTCGATTCATCGGCAATGCTCTTGATCCGCCACCAAAGATTGCCTCACCGGGTCTGAGTGAAATGGAGAGTCCTCTGGATTGGGGCTTGAAAAACAATCCACGATCTTCTTTGAATACCAGTATACTATCACGAAACACTGATATTGAAAATGGTTGTTTTTGTATGAGAAGACTTATTGCATTATTCAAAGACCTGAATTGAAAGAATGCTCCTGCATCGATTGCCATGAATTGATGAACTGTTTTTCCTCCAATTATGGCTTGCTTATTCTTGATTGCGGGAAATTCAGCCGTGTCAAGACTGAAGCGAAGAATATTGTCACCATAATTCTCAATAGAAATCTTCTCATCACCTACATATAATATCAAGCCTAAACTGTCTTGAAAATAACCTCGACAAAAAAGTGAGTCGGGATTTGGAGAATTCTCTTTTGTCAGACTTTCCAGTATAATCTCATTGATTGATTTGAGCGAATCCGAGCCAGGATAATCCAGATAAAAGTCTCGATCATCAGAATGTTTTGCAGCTTTGGTACCGTCAGCATTCCTAAACACAAATGCCAGTCGTAAAATGGATTCATCAGATTCAAGACCATAGAAACTTCTTGGATGAAGTCTGAATGAATATAAGTTGTCGCTCTCTCTCTTGAGTTGCAATTCGGGGATGATTTTCCCCCATTCACCACGAACATGTTGCCAAGAGGTATTTGTCGCACTTTTTTGCGTTATCACGCCTGAATGAAGAAAAATATCACCCTTCCAATTGTACAAGGCGCGATTGCCTTGTTCGGCATTGAAGTACAAAGTGATTGAATCACTTTGTGTCGGCTTATCGGGAATCATGATGAGAGGTTGCTGAGCATATGCCGTCATTGCAGTGCAGAGTATTGTAATGCATCGTATCAAGAGTGGAATTCTCATCATCGTTATCATTGCTGTTGATTGGAAGAATAGGTGTTTTTTGCCTTGATGACTATGATATAGGCGATGAATAGGAGTGTTATTGAATTTGCTGAGATGATAACCATGTCTTCACGCAAGACACCATAGGTAAACCATAAGATGGCTCCTACAAACATGAGCAAGAAGGCGCCTCCTGACAATTGATCGGTTTCACGAGTTTTCCAAACGCGAATTACTTGAGGCAATAAGGCAAAGGTGGAACAAATGGCGGCGGTAAAACCAATTGCAGCGATATGATACATGATGATTTACTTGATGGTTGAATGTAATAATTGTTGAATCTTTCGGGGAAAATTACTCACGAGAGCAGGCACTTGATATTTCATTATTGTATTGAAATCATCATCAGTATTTATGGTATACACACCGATGAGAATATCATGCTTGGCGGCATCCTCGGCTTTTCTATGAGTGATCTCACGGAGTGAGCATACAAATCCTTCGCATCCAATTTCAGAGGCAATCTCACTTGGCAATCGCTTGTCTCCGGGTAAATGAATGCCGGCAGTATGGAATGCCGGATAATGCTGCTTGATATACCGTAAACTCTCATGATGGAATGAGCTGAAGAGCGTGACATCTTGCATATTAAGAGCTAGAACATTTTCTATGATGACAAGCAATCGTTCTATGCCATCATCATCTTTTCCGGGTGGCTTTATTTCTATATTCACGCAGGTTTCATTGATTTTCAATAATTGCAATGCATCCGAGAGAAGAGGTATATGCTCACCTTTGAATGATGTATTGAACCATGAGCCAGCATCGAGCGTATCGAGTTGTTCGAGGGTATGTGCGCGCACAAAGCCTTTGCCATTGGTGGTTCTTCCAAGAACTTGATCATGCATCAATACTGCTTTGTCATCAGAGGTGATTTGCACATCCACTTCCACCATGAGAGCGCCTGCTGAAATCGCATGCAAGATGGAGGAAAGGGTGTTCTCCGGTGCTGTTCCCGAGGAACCTCTATGCGCAACGATGAATCGCTCCTGAGTATTGATTTTGGAACGAAGTGTATATGATTCAGGAGTTTTTGACGAAGGCATGAATTCTAATAATGAGATAAAGAAATCAGATTTGCACAATTCCCGAAGCAAATGCTGGAATAATGTGCAATATAAACCAAAAAATATCGTCAGTCCACAGGTTTTGAGCGATTCCTAAGTGTTTTCCACCGTTGATAATTTTCTTTTTGAGACTTCATTCAATTACGGTAGTTTGGGTTTGCAGCTTAACCTTGTCGGATATCTTGTTTTTTCACCAGTTTTATGGCTCCCATGAGGAGGATATATAGTTATGGAAGGTAATTTTTCAAATCGCGTACAGGATGTGATCAGACTGAGCAGAGAAGAAGCGCTCAGATTGGGGCATGATTATATCGGTACAGAACATTTGCTTTTGGGGATCATCCGAGAAGGAGAAGGAATTGCGGTAAAAATTCTGAGAAATGTCGGTATAGATCTGTTTAAACTCAAGAAATCAATTGAAGATACTATTCGCACTAGCAGTGGAACATTGACAATAGGCAATATTCCTCTCACAAAACAAGCAGAAAAGGTATTAAAGATTACATATCTCGAAGCGAAGTTGTATAAATCAGAAGTCATCGGCACTGAACATTTGCTCTTGGCATTACTTCGTGATGATGACAATATCGCTGCACAAATCTTATCTCAATTCTCGGTTTCTTATGAAGATGTTAGAAAGGAATTGGACAATATCATCAATGGAAAGAATACATCTTCCAAACCAGAAAAGATGCGTCCTTCATCTTCAAAATCGCAACAACCTGATAAGCAAAAGACTCCCGTTTTGGACAATTTTGGACGAGACCTCACAAAACTTGCCAATGAAGGCAAGCTCGATCCTGTGATTGGTAGAGAAAAAGAAATTGAGCGAGTTGCACAAGTATTGTCAAGAAGAAAGAAGAATAATCCCGTTTTGATTGGTGAGCCCGGTGTAGGAAAAACTGCCATTGTCGAAGGCCTTGCCTTGAAGATCATGGAGAAAAAAGTCAGCAGAGTTCTTTTCGATAAAAGAATCGTGACTTTGGATTTGGCATCTTTAGTAGCCGGTACAAAATATCGCGGTCAATTCGAAGAACGCATGAAAGCCGTGATGAATGAATTGGAAAAAGCAAAAGATGTGATTCTCTTCATCGATGAATTGCATACAATCGTTGGAGCAGGTGGCGCTTCCGGTTCTCTAGATGCATCGAACATGTTCAAGCCGGCATTGGCTCGTGGAGAGATTCAATGCATTGGAGCAACAACGCTAGATGAATACAGACAGTATATAGAAAAGGATGGCGCGCTTGACAGACGTTTTCAGAAAGTCATGGTTGAGCCACCAACACCTGAACAAACCATTCAAATCATCAATAATGTCAAAGACAGATATGAAGCTCATCAT
This sequence comes from Kapaibacterium sp. (SeqCode), assembly GCA_044360565.1. Classification (GTDB taxonomy): domain Bacteria; phylum Bacteroidota; class Ignavibacteria; order Kapaibacteriales; family UBA961; genus UBA961. Next base: position 1,048 of record JBIKKD010000019.1, on the reverse strand, counting down.
GGAGTCAAATACTCAGATGAGGCAGTTAAGGCATGCGTCAAATTGGCAGAGCGATATATCACGGATAGACATCTGCCTGATAAAGCTCTCGATGTATTGGATGAAGCCGGCGCAAGAGTGCATCTTGCCAATATCAATGTTCCCACTTCCATCACTGATATTGAACAGAAGATAGAAGAAGCCAGACAACAGAAAAACAGTGTTGTCAAAGCACAAAATTTTGAAGAAGCAGCCAGACTTCGTGATTTGGAAAAGCGTTTACAACAAGAACTTGAAACCGCAAAAGAGGAATGGGAAAATTCTGCAGGAAAATCTTTGTTCACTGTAAGTGAAGAAGATATAGCTGATATCGTGGCGATGATGACAGGAATTCCGGTCAATAAGATTGCCGAAGGTGAGTCTCAGAAATTGCTCAAAATGGCTGAAGAACTCAAAGGTAAAATTATTGGCCAAGATGAAGCAGTCGAACAATTGGCAAAGGCAATTCGTCGTGCAAGAGCAGGACTCAAAGATCCAAATCGTCCAATTGGATCATTCATGTTCATGGGCCCAACCGGCGTAGGTAAGACTGAACTTGCAAAAGTGCTTGCTAAATACATGTTTGACTCCGAAGATGCATTGATTCGCGTTGATATGAGTGAATACATGGAAAAATTCGCTGTATCAAGACTTGTCGGAGCGCCCCCGGGTTATGTGGGATATGAAGAAGGCGGACAATTGACAGAGAAAGTTCGCAGAAAACCATATAGCATCGTATTGCTTGATGAAATCGAGAAAGCACATCCGGATGTGTTCAATATTTTGCTTCAAGTTTTTGATGATGGAATTTTGACCGATGGTTTGGGACGAAAGATTGACTTCAAAAATACCGTCATCATCATGACATCAAATGTTGGCGTGCGTGACATCAAAGCGGGTGGATCAATTGGTTTTTCCGATAAGTCGCCAGACGGACAATATGATCAAATGAAGTCCACGATTGAAGAATCAATGCGTCGAATGTTCAATCCTGAATTCTTGAATCGCATTGATGATTATATCGTGTTCA
>JBIKKD010000158.1:0-4041 GCA_044360565.1 Kapaibacterium sp. (SeqCode) | reverse complement strand
CGGATTTTAGTCCTGAGGCAAGGGCGGGTGCAATCAGTCAATTGATTGTCATCGGACTTGTGATTATTGCCATTTTGATACTCGCATTGCGATGGAAATCCACCCAGAATGTGCAATCTATAGTCATCGAAGGGGCAAAAGCGATTCGTCCTGAAGAGGTGATGGCAATGGCATCATTGACTTTGGCAGATACTACAGAATCTGCATCATCCAGTCGTTTGGCGCATATTCGAATGAATATTATGAAGCATCCTTACATTAAAGATGCTATCGTTGAGAGTAATGGAATCAGAGGAATCAAGATTCAAGTGATGGAAAGAGAGCCGTATATAGCATTTCCATCGACAATGGGAAGAATAGATTATGTGGATTCAAGTGGTATCATCTTACCCTATGACAAGTTTTCACATAATTCCGATGTTCCAATCATTCATGGTATTTATGATGGAAGTAAAATCAATAAAACCATATTGAAGAATATTTCAGAAATCATAGAAACTGCGAAAATTAAAGACATTGGATTGCAGGAACTGCTTTCTGAAATTGATGTAAATAGTATAAAGAAAGAATTTACATTCATCACAACAGATGGTGAAACAGAAATCAAGTTTGGTTCTGCTGACAATATCGATAGAAAGTTAGAGAAACTTCGACTCTATATGTTGCATGCGGCAACCAGACAAGGACATCCACGATATGTTGACATTCGTTGGAAGAATCAAATCGTGATTGGTAAACAGCCATTATTGGCAAGTTCAGGCAATTGATCTCTCATAGCAAGGAAGACACCATGTCAATCGGTGAATATAAAGCAGTCTTGGACATTGGCACAACGAAAGTGGTTGCACTGATTGCATCACATAATGTCAATAGTGGGAATTTGGATATCTTAGGTATTGGTGCTTCTGTCAATGAAGGTCTTCGCAAAGGGGTTGTGATTAATATTGACAAAACAGTCAAAGCAATCACACAAGCCATTTCCATAGCTGAACAACAAGCAGGTGTTCAAGTTCAATCAATCACGATTGGAATTGCAGGCGATCACATTCAGTCTCTTTTGTCCAGATCAATCATTGCCATTCCGAATGCTTCCAGAGAGATTTCTCAATTCGATGTTCAGCGTATCATTGATGATGCAATGAATGTCAAGCTTCCGGCTGACAGACAAATTCTACACATACTTCCTCAAGAGTATATCATTGATGGACAGGATGGTGTAACTGATCCTATTGGAATGAGTGGTGTTCGCATGGAATCAAATGTCCATGTAATCACTGCACTATTGTCTGCCATACAAAATCTTCAAAAATGCATCGAAAGAGCAAATTTAAAAGTCAATCGAATGATCATCAATCCTATCGCATCAAGCAATGCTGTTCTTGATGATGATGAGAAAGAAGTAGGAGTTGCATTGATTGATATCGGAGGTGGAACAACAGATATCGCAGTGTTTAGGGACAATGTCATTCGCCATACCGCAAGCATTCCAATCGCCGGAAATCAGATCACTGAAGATATTTCTTCCGGACTCGGAATCTTGTTTAATCAAGCCGAGCGATTGAAAAGGGATTTTGGTCATGCCACCGTAGAAAGCATTTTGCATGAAGAAACCATAATGGTTCCCGGCATCAGCGGTCGCAATCCCTTGGAAATAAACAAAAGTCTTCTTGCTCGAATCATTGGTCCAAGACTAGAGGAAATTTTTGAACATTGTTTTGAAGAATTAAGAAAATCCGGTTATATCCATCGCCTTCCTGCAGGAATAGTTCTCACAGGTGGCTCCTCTTTATTGCATGGCAATGATGATTTGGCTTCTAGAATTTTCGGCATGCCTGTGAAATTGGGGATTCCAAATGGAATGAATTTTGGCGGATTTGGCAGTGAAATAGAACATCCCATGTTTTCAACTTCTGTCGGACTTTTGATTGAACAGAAGAATATCCCGAATGCAAAGTCTGAATCCCCAAAGCAAGAAATGACTCCGGAAGTCATTCAACCAAGTGAATCCAATGATAAGAATGAGAAACAATCATTCATAAAGAAGTTTTTTAACTTTTTTGATGAACTTTAATTTGACATTACCCCGCCTATTTCCTATATTGTAGAGCATGATTTACCATTGCAGCCGGTAAATCACCCTTGCACTCTCTCATCATACACATTCTGATAACATACTTGTTATGCAAGCTATGTGTTTATTATTATGATAATTACTTTTTTCATAACACTTTTCCGGGGGGAAATGTGATTACTATCGATACAGATTCAACCAATTACGGAGCAAAAATCCGTGTTATTGGGGTTGGCGGTGGTGGCGGAAATGCCATTAACAGCATGATACAACGCGGATTATCCGGTGTTGATTTCATTGCAGCCAATACAGATGCCCAGGCTTTGTCCAAAAATGCAGCATCAATCAAATTACATGTTGGCAAAGAATCCACAAGAGGACTTGGCGCCGGCGGCAGACCAGAAATCGGCAAGGAAGCAGCTGAAGAAAATGCTGATGACATTCGTGAGCATTTGGCAGGTAGTGACATGATCTTTGTTACGGCCGGCATGGGCGGCGGAACAGGTACAGGCGGTGCACCGGTTGTTGCAAGAATTGGTCGTGAACTTGGAGCACTAGTTGTTGGTATTGTTACCAATCCATTCAATTTTGAAGCAAAGAAAAGAGCAAATATCGCTGAACAAGGCATCAATGAATTACGACAGTATGTTGATGCATTGATTGTGATTCCAAATGAAAAACTTCTATCCATCATAGACCGCAATACCTCTTTCATCGAGGCATTTCAAAAGGTAGATGATGTTCTGTATAATGCAACCCGTGGTATTTCAGATATTATTTCCGGAAATGGATATATCAATGTTGACTTTGCCGATGTGCGTTCTATCATGAAAGACATGGGTGATGCACTCATGGGAATCGGTATAGCTTCCGGTGAACACAGAGCAATTGCAGCCGCACAAAATGCGCTCAATTCTCCATTACTTGAAGGTGTTTCCATCTCAGGAGCACAAGGCTTGCTTGTAAATATCAGCGGTGGATCAAGCATGACCATGCATGAAATCGGCGAAGCTGTTTCAATCATTGAGGAAAATGCCGGCAGTGATGTCAATCTCATCCATGGTATTGTGTACGATGAATCTCTCGATGATAAACTGATGATTACGGTTGTGGCAACCGGATTCAAACGCGGACAATATGCCATGCCAAATGCAATAAATGTTCAGCAGCAGATTCAAGAAAAAATCATTCCTGCTCAGACAGTGCAACAATCCGTACCTACTCCTGTAATTAGAACAATTGCTGTAAATCCGCCACAAGCAGATAATCGACAAACAAGAATTGCAGTGAAGCCCGTGAAGGTTTATGGAGACATTGATGATGAGCAATCAGCTCCTCAATTGTATCAGACAGTACAAGAGAAACAACAAGAGGAACCGGTTCAAACAAATAGGAATCAACCCGCTTTTATGCGTCGAACAGATCCTAATATTGTTAGACAGGCAAATGGTGGATCCATTAGAATCAATTCTGTAAATGATTTACCAAATGGAGTGAGGAGCAATTCTCAGCCTGTGATCATTCGAGAACCGAAATCTTCAGTGGTTGAAAAACCGGCATTTTTGCGAAAGATAATGGACTAAAAAAAAGAAACCCTGATTCATTGAATCAGGGTTTTTGCTTTATAGTCCGCATCGTTCGAATATAATATCGACACTTTTTTGCAATGTCGTTCCCTTGCCAAATATCTCTTTCAATTCTAGTTCTGAGATTATCTTTGTTACTTCTTCATCCTCAGTAAGATTCAGAAGAAGCGAAGTTTTTTCCTGCCATGTTTTCATCGCTGATCTTTGCACCAATGCATATGATTCTTCTCTAGTCAAACCTCTGCGTACAAATTCAAGAAGAATGGTTTGAGAGAATACAAGACCATAAGTCTTTTCGATATTACTTTTCATAGTTTCCGGATATACCAATAACTTATCAATCAAATTGATGGATAATTCCAGCATATAATCCAATGTGATCGT
>JBIKKD010000157.1:0-4054 GCA_044360565.1 Kapaibacterium sp. (SeqCode) | reverse complement strand
ACAAAACCGGGTTGTTTTCCGGCTTGCTCAAAAATCATCGTGGTCATGGATGTTGTCGTCGTTTTACCATGAGTACCTGTAATCACAATTGCAGAATTGGATCCAATGATTTCATCATGAATGATTTCAGACATAGATGCATAAGGAATGCTATTATCTAGTACATATTCTACTTCAACATTTCCTCTGCTCATCGCATTTCCGATGATGACAAGATCGGGCTGGATGGTTTTAAGATTCTCTTCAGTGTATTCCTGGAAAAAGGTAATCTCATGGTCTTCTAGCATGGTACTCATCGGAGGATAAATTCCTGCATCACTACCTGAGATACTGAATCCTCTTTGCGATAATGCTATGGCTAGATTACCCATTGCAGTTCCGGCAATTCCTATGAAATACATTTTTTTCATGCTTGAACCTTATATGTGAAGCGTGAACCGAGTACCCAGAAAATCATCATAAGGAAGAAAAGTCCTATTGTGGAACCCCAACGATAATAGAGAGTGGTCATTTCTGCAATGCGAGGATTCTTGGGATCATAATCAACTTGAACTATTGTACCAATCAAATACAATGGGGCGGTTGCACCATTTCCATCAACAAATTCAAATAGATTTCCATTAGTATCAGAAAATCGAATCTTTGGATGAAATCTATCTGTTCCGGGTAATTCAACATAAGACAGAATTTCACCATTCGTGGATTTTCTATCTGTGAGATGAATGAATACGGTGAGAATATTATATGTCATGAACAAGCAGAAAACACCAGATATCATCCATAATACTTGCGATATGGGTGGAACCAATCTCTCGCGAAAGAACCTGTCACGCATGGAAAATCCGTTCATCGTTTTTTCTTTTTCGATTTGGTATTTCTTTTTTTCTCTTCTTTACCGATTTTTTGAGCATCAAGCCAAGCTTTTGCTTTTTCATCTCCTAGATTAGCCGCCTTCGTGAAATAATCGACTTTTACATTTATTGCGGTTTCATCATAGAGTGAACCGATTGCATAATAATACTTGGGATTATCTTTATCCAATTGCAAGCATTGATTCCAATATCCTGCGGCAATATGTTTTTCATTTCTAGATGCATGAACCAATCCAAGAGTATACCAATATTCCGGTACTTCAGGTTGAAGAATCAATGCTTTTTGAATAAACTGAATCGCATTCGAATATTGGAGTAAATAATATGATGTCAATCCGGCATTATACAGTGACTTTACATGCATTGAATCATAGACCAAAGCATTCTTGAAAAATCGATAAGCATTAATTGTGTCTCGATTATCCAAACAAGCAAGCCCAGCATTATTGTAATAATTCGCATTTGACTTATCATTGAGTATCGCTGAATTGAAAGAAGCAATTGCACTATCAGGAAAACCTGCCCCATAATAGAGCATACCCAAATTATTATATGCCGGGGCAAAATCTGACTTTGCGGAGATGGATTTTTTCAAACTTTCCATCGCGCCGGATACATTCCCTTTGGAATTGAGAATGAATGACAAATTATACCAAGCTTCATGATTGAGTGAATCAATTTCCAATGCTTTCTTGAATGCCATTTCAGCAGTATCTGCTATATTCATTTGATTATATGCAGTTCCCATTGCGGAATATGCATAACTTAGCTTCGGATTGATCGAGATGGAACGAGCATACGATTTAATTGCTGAAGATGGGATATTTCCGAATGCATAAGCATCACCAATCTGTTTCCAAAGATTGGCATCCATTGAATCAATCTCCAAAGCTGATTTATACACCAATATTGCTGAATTGATTTCTCCAATTTGAGACAAACATTCACCCTTGGATTTGAGAATATCAAATTGTTTTTCATTTTTGATCAAAAGTGAATCATAATACGGAATCGCTTCCTTATACATTCTCATAGACTTCATTGAATCCGCAGTGATTTTCATTGCATTCGCATCATCAGGAACATAGGCATCCAGAGATATGTTCGACGCGAGGAAAACCAAGGTACATAGCATGGAAAACAAACATTTCATAAAATTCACCATAGTAAGTTGTTTCTTCATGATCTGCATGAGCACTTCTGCTTCTGCGGAACAATATGATTCTCTTCTTCAATCATTTAATATGGAAAGAATCGCAATTCAAAAAACAGGGATGCAAACCCTTGGTTTATGGGCATTGTCAAATATCGCCATCGGCTCCATCGCTTCATTGTCCACGACTGGAGAAAAACAAGCTTTCTGGCAAATGAATGCTGGTTGGAATATTGTTAATGCCGGAATAGCCGGAATGGGATATTTTTCTCAAACAATTCCAACTACGCTATCAGCTACAATACAAGAACAACATTCAATCGAAACTATTCTTGCAGTTAATGCCGGTCTAGATCTTGCCTATATCATCGGCGGATTCTATCTAAAAGAAAGAGCCAAATCTTCAGCTAATCCGGAGCGATTACAAGGCTTCGGTAATGCAATCATCTTGCAAGGTGCTTTTCTGTTTGCATTTGATGCAATTCTCTATGGAGTGAATGTGCATCATGGAAAAGAATTGATGTCAATAGTCCAATCCATAAGCCTATCTCCTCAGGGAATAGGACTTAACATCACTTTTTAAAAAGCAATATTGTTTTTTCTGCAAATTTCAGCAGCAGGAGCATATCCAAGCGAAGCAGATTGCTTGAGGTGTTGCAAAGACAATTCTTGATTACCTAATTTATCATAAGAAACAGCTAGGTTATTGTGAGCAACCGCATGACTTGGATGTGCTTTGATCACATCGCTAAATGCCTTCACAGCTTGTGGATATTCATTTTTCCAGAAATAATATAATCCTACATTATTTCCTGCATCAGCCTGATTTCCAAGTTTATTGTATACAGCAGACAATTCAACATATGCATCAACATACTTAGGGTTCAATTCAATGGCTTTATTATAAGCTTTTAGAGCATCCTGAAGTTTTCCAAGCATGGCATAACTATTTCCCATATTATAATGAGCTTCCACAAATTCAGGTTGTAGCGCTAGAGCCTTTTTCAAATGCTCAATTGCTTTTGTATATTCCTTCTTGGTATGATATGTAACAGCAATATTATTGAGCCCAAGTGCTGAATCCGGCTTGATTGCAATTGCAGTTTTATAGACTTCAATTGCCTTGTCATATTCGCCTTTTCTTGTTAACACAAATCCCAAAGAATACAGTACATCCAAATTTTTATCATCTATTGCTTTTGCTTTCTCCAATTGCTCTATTGCTTTATCTTGTTTGTTTTCAAGGAGATATATTTTACTCTGCAATACATGCGCTTCAATACTTGAAGGATTTTCTGTGAGGGCTTCTCCAATTGCTTTTTGAGCATTATCCATCTCGCCGGCTCGTATATACATTTCAGCTTTCAAAGTCGAAAACTCAGCCATGTCGGGATGTTTCGTGCATGCACTCAGAAATAATAGTCCAAAGCATAGAAAAAGTGGATGTAGTACCTTCATTGGAATGTCCCATTACTATTATTGAATATGCCTTTATCGTAAAAGACATGGCAAAAATACGAGTTTCCCATCTATCAAGCCATTATGTATGTTCTGAGGATGTATTTTTGCATGATGTCAAAAAGAATATTCATAGTTGCCGGCGAAATGTCCGGAGATACACATGGCGCTTTGCTCATGGAGCAATTGCAATTGCTTATGCCTGATTGCATCATCGAAGGCATTGGCGGACCCTCCATGGAAGCTCGTGGACTTCGCTCAATTGTAGAGTTTTCCCAAATGAATGTTTCAGGTTTTCTGGAAGTACTCAAGTCTTATCCAAAACTTCTCTCAATATTACGACAAGCCAAGCAGGCAATAAGCAATGGTGAATATGATGCATTTATTGCAATCGATTATCCGGGTTTCAATATGCGTCTCGGTGCATTTGCCAAATCTCTGAATATACACTCCATTTGCTATATCGCACCCCAATTATGGGCTTGGGGTGAGTCCAGAATTGAACAGGTGAAACAATCATATGACACAGTTTTAACGGTCCTTCCATTCGAAGAAACATTTTTTGCAAAAC
>JBIKKD010000156.1:0-4081 GCA_044360565.1 Kapaibacterium sp. (SeqCode) | reverse complement strand
GCGGCATTCAGTGCTGAATACAGAGCTTTGCCATGTTTTCCTCGCTGTTGCTTATGATCATTCAACATGACTCTGAAATATGCATCATTCAGCAAGCCGGACTTAATCAGAGGAGATTGCAAGATTGTTTTTACTGTATAATTATACCAAGGACCCCGAATCCATTCAGCCACAGGAGCTGAAAAACCTTGCTTCTTGCGATAGATGATTTCATGAGGAAGAAGCGCATCCACACCTTTTTTGAGAAGATATTTTGATTCATCATAGGATTTGCGCTTGAGTTCAGGTCTGATACGCATGGTATATTCCACAAGCCTATGATCCAAAAATGGAACGCGTGCTTCGAGTGAATGTGCCATCGTGATTTTATCAACGCGCATGAGCAATAGTTCTGGCAAACGATGAGCCAATTCATAATTGGCAATGCGCTGGGCATAATCTTCAGGATGTGCTTGAATCTCGGCGATTTCTTTGTCTAGGCGAATAGGCATTTCGCTTACTGTGTCAGCAAGATATCTATAGGCGGGTCCAAGCGCTTGTTTCAAATGCGATGGTGTATAATCCACGGCGCCGCCCCAATACAGGGGATGTCCATCAATTGCTCTGCGCATATAATCCAAAATGAGATAGCGCTTTGATGCCATGAGAAATGGCTTCACCAATTCATAAATCATTTTCTGAATGGCTCTTGGATAAGAGAGAAAACGCTTCCATTCTTTTTCATAAAATTTGAGATCACGAATCATCCATGAATAGCCGATGAATTGCTCATCGCTTCCTTCGCCGACTTGAATAACGGTTGTTCCTGATTCGCGAGTCAATTTGCTGAGGAAATTCAGCGGAATGCACACGGGATCGCCATTGGGCTCATCTTCATGCCACACCAATTTCTCGAGTACGGGTAGTGCATCATTGTGGTCAATCACGATCTCATGATGATTCGTATTGAATGTCCTTGCGATGAGTCTTGCCTGCTCAAGCTCATTGTATTTCTGTAATTCCTTGAAGCCGACTGTGAAAGTGTCAACAGGACGATCCATTAGTTCGGACATCAATGCAACATTTGTGCTGGAATCGATGCCGCCACTCAAAAAGACACCAAATGGCACATCACTCATCATGCGATCTTTGACAGCCTGGCGTAGTAATCGCATGATTTCATTCACGGTTGTTGGCTCATCATGATCCCAATATTCGGCACCTTTTTGCAGTGGTTGCCAATATCGATGCTTGATGAATTCACCGTTTTTGAGAATGCCGAAATGTCCTGCCGGTAATTTGTGAATACCGTCAAACATTGTGTGTGAATCACTCGACATGGAAAATGTGAGATAATTCGCGAATTCATGATGATTGATATTGCGTGAAATCGAGGGATGTTTGAGTATGGATTTGATTTCAGAGCCAAAAATGAAACGACCATTCGCATGATGATAATACACGGGCTTTATGCCAATGCGATCTCTGGCCACAAATAATGTTTTTTCATGTTCATCCCAAATCGCAATGCCCCACATACCGATCATTTTATGAAGGAATTCCGGACCATATTCGGCAAATCCATAGAGAATTGTTTCAGTATCCGAATGTGAACGATAGCGATATCCTCTTTTTTCGAGATCTTCTCTCAAGAGCATGTGATTATAAATCTCACCATTGAACACGATTGTGAATCTACCATCGGGCGTTGACATCGGCTGATGTCCTGCGGGAGTCAAATCAATGATTGCCAGTCTTCGAAATGCAAATCCTGCTTTGCGTGAAGGTGAAATCCATTGTCCATCATCATCTGGACCTCGATGTTGAATCACATCACTCATGGATCTCAAAAGATCTTCATGAATGCCGGATTCGGAAATCGAATACTCAATAATGCCTGCTATTCCACACATGGTCTGATGCTCAGTAAATTCAAGATGATTTTTTTGTATCAGGAAACATACCTGATTGCGAAGCGATATTAAGCAAAATGCCAACTGCCATAGCAGAGAATAGCACAGCGGTTCCACCATAACTCAAAAATGGCAATGGCAAACCCGTCGTTGGAAGGATGCCACAATTCACTCCCACATTCACAAATGCATATGCAGAAATCGTGATAGTGATTCCAAAGGCCAACATACTCCCAAATCTATCGGGTGCAAATCGTGCAACACGAAGTCCGCGATAGAGAAAAAGACCGTATAATGTGATCATGATAAAGATTCCGAAAAATCCATATTCTTCACCGATGATTGAGGAGATGAAATCACTATAACTTTCAGGAAGAAATTTATCGCGCTGATTGCTTTGTCCGGGTCCGACACCAAAGAATCCACCATTGGCAAATGCAATGAGCGCCTGTTCCAATTGATAATTGGATGACTGACTATCGCCCATGCCGATAAATGACATGATTCGCTTCATCCGATATTCTGCTGATACACCATATATACCCAAAAGCGAAATTGCAATACCGAGAATTGTGATGAAGTATTGCAGTCGTACATTCCCAACAAAAAGCATGGAGAGCACGATAACTGAAATAACGAATGCCGATGAAAAATTGGGTTGCAATGCGATGAGTCCAATCACTAAAGCTCCGGCACCCAAAACAGGCAATAATCCTTTTTTGAAATCATTCAGCTTATTGAAATTGTCCGAAAGCCAAGCTGCTATGAAAATCACGAGTGCATATTTGGCATATTCCGATGGTTGTAAGCTGACTCCACCGATATCAATCCATCTTACTGCTCCTTTTGTTTTGGCTCCCACAAATAAAACGATGACAAGAGCACCAATCCCCAAGATATACAGCAATTTGGCATAATGTTTATATCGATGATAATCTATGCGAGTAAAGAGAATGATGAATGCTAGTGATAAACCAACTCGCAGAATTTGATTCATGACGATTCCTTCACTTGAACCAAATTTCTGCGAAGCCACATATGCACTGGCGCTATATACAAAAGGAACCGAGAATAAGAGCAATGCCGTTGCGATGAAAAAAATCAACCAATCTATTTTTCCGGGTATTTCAGTGACTTTCATTGCAGCGCCCTTTCAAGATCATGAATGATGTCTTGAGCATCTTCTATTCCGACGCTGAAACGAATAAGCATATCAGTAATTCCCAATATTTCTCTCTCTTCAGAGGTTAATAAATTATGGGAGGTCTGCGAAGGTATGGTCATTGTTGATTCCACACCTCCCAAACTTGTGGCTACTGAGATCATCCGAAGTTTTTGAAGAAAATCATCGCGATATTCCATGTCATTCCCTGCAAGTTCGAAAGACATCATGCCACCAAATCCGGACATTTGTCTTTTTGCTATATCATGACCGGGATGTGATTGCAATCCGGGATAATGCACTTTTGCAATGTCGGCATGCTTGCTTAACCACTCGGCAATCTCCAAAGCATTTGCATTTTGTTGATTGACTCTCACGCCGATGGTTTTTATGCTTCTTTCGAGCAAGGATAAATCAACGGCATTGAGCGACATACCATAGATGGCTGAAATTTTTCTGCATTTTTCAATATACTCAGCAGTACCAATCAATGCTCCTGCCATCAAATCACTATGTCCGCCCATATACTTGGTTGCACTATGCATGATGATGTCACAACCCAATTCCAATGGCCTCTGATTCACTGGTGATGCGAAAGTATTGTCAATCATCGTGAGAATGCCATTGTCTTTGGCCCATTGAGTTATGAGCGCAATGTCAATGATCTCCATTAGTGGATTTGTGGGAGTTTCCAAATACACCAGAACGGTCTCTTTGGTGATACTTTGCGCCAATGACTCCGGAGTCATGGAAGTAATCAATGTTACATTGATATTGTGTTTTTCTCTTAGCATTTCAACAAATGCTCTTGTACCGCCATAGATATTGTTTTGCATGAGAATATGATCGCCCGGTTTGGCAATTGCCAATATTCCTGCCGCAATTGCAGACATACCTGTTGCCAAAACAATTGCCGACTCTCCACCTTCCAATGCTGCTATTTTCTTGGAAACCGCCTCATGATTGGGAATATTGAAATTCCTGGGATAGGGAATATTACCATTACCACTCAAATACTCAATGGCAG
>JBIKKD010000155.1:0-4103 GCA_044360565.1 Kapaibacterium sp. (SeqCode) | reverse complement strand
CTTACATGTCTCCAACACCCAAACACAATGATGCATTAGCCGATCAAATCATTGAGATATTAAAAGCATCCGCCCCCGAGATGATGAAGCTCAATGATTTGGCAAAGGCACTCAATATCCGCTCAGATAGTAATGAATATGATGCATTGAGAATCAAACTCAATGATATGGATCAGCGGAAACAAGTTTATAAATCGACAAGAAGACGCTTCGGACTTCGACCTCTCGGAGAAATCAGTGCCTTCACGGGCATTCTGCGTTTTCAATATAATCGCGGAAGCGTGGAAACGGGATCCAAGGAATTCCCTGTTGTCTATGTGCGCGAACAAGAAATGCGCAATGCGCTGGATGGCGATCGCGTTCGTGTGAAATTACTCGCACTCAAAAAAGGCAAAAAGCCCTATGGCACCATCACTGAAATTCTACAGAGATCGGAAATGCCCATCAGCGGAACAGTAGATTGTGATGATGACTTCTGCTTTTTGATACCAGATGATGATAGATATCCAGTTGATTTTCTCATTCCAAAAAGGAAGATGGGAAAAGCCATGCATGGAGATAAAGTCATAGGTCGTTTTCTCAAATGGGAAGGCAGTCATAAATCTCCCGAAGCTGAAATCATCGAGATTCTTGGTAAATCCGGAGATCCATCCGTTGAATTCGCGGGAATCATGAAAGAATTCGAATTGCCTGCCTCATTCCCGGATGCAGTAGAAGTGGAAGCAAAAGCAGTTGCTGTGATTCCGAGTGAAAAAGAATTGAAAAAGAGGAGAGATTTACGCGATCTCACCATCATCACTATTGACCCCGATGATGCAAAAGATTTTGATGATGCTCTGTCGCTCGAGAAATTATCCAATGGCAATATGAGACTTGGCGTTCATATCGCCGATGTCACGGCTTATGTAGAAGAAGATTCAGCATTGGATAAAGAAGCATTGAAGCGCGCCACGAGTACATATCTCGTAGATCGCGTCGTACCAATGCTTCCGGAATCCCTTTCCAATGTGATATGCTCATTGCAACCCAATGTCACAAGACTCGCCTTCTCCGTATTCATGGAATGCGACTCACAAGGCAATGTTGTCAACTATGACATTGCAGAGACTGTGATAAATAGCAAGAGAAGATTCACTTATGCAGAAGCTCAGGATATCATCGATACTGGCAAAGGTGATTTGCAGGACTTGATTCTTGATTTACATGCTCTTGCAACTTTACTACGCGAGAAGCGTTATCGGTCCGGCGGTGTTGATTTTGTGACGCAAGAAACCAAATTCATACTTGATGAAAACAGAAATCCTGTTAAGGCGGTATTGAAATCTCGAACAGATGCCACTTCTCTCGTTGAAGAATGCATGCTGCTTGCAAATCAAACGGTTGCAATTGCATTGGAGAAGATGAGTAAAGACATGCTCAAAAAAGGCCTTCTTCCATATGTGTATCGCGTGCATGATGAACCGGACATGATGAAGCTTAAAGGCGTTTTGGGATTTGTACGACAACTAGGAATACAAGTACCGAATGGTACGCCAAGTTCGAGTCAATTGAATACCATTTTAGAGAAAGCAGGACATCTACCCGAAATCATGATCATCAATCAATTCATGCTTCGCTCGATGGCCAAGGCGATTTATCTCGAAGAAAATATCGGACATTATGGATTGGGTTTCACACATTATACCCATTTCACATCACCAATCAGAAGATATCCGGATATCATTGTACATCGTTTATTGAAAGAATATTCTCGTAGCAAACCAACTGATGCACGCTTCAGATATCTGCAAGATTATGTGGTTGAAGCAGCTTCGCATTGTTCACTCAGAGAACGCCTAGCAGTAGATGCGGAAAGAGCATCAATCAGACTTGCTTCTTCGCAATTGGCAATGAAATATAAAGGCGGAATCTTCAATGGTCGAGTTACAGGTGTGACGAGTTTCGGACTCTTCATTCTTCTCGATGAATTGAATATTGAAGGTCTTTTACATATGAGCGATCTCAGCGATGATTATTATTATTTCGATGAAGCTCAATTCCGCCTAGTTGGAAAGAAAACAAAAAAAGTGTTTCGCATCGGTACAACACTCACCGTGAAAATCAGTAATGCGAATATTGATAAAAGACAGATCGATCTGTCACTAGTAGAACAGGAGTAAAAGTGAATCTTTCTTATGTTTCCCGCAATCTACTTTCCGGGATCTTCATTTTGTTTATCGGATTCGGCAATGTTTCCGCCGAAGGAATCCGCGCGATTGTCGACTTCAAAAATATCAATAATGATCGCGTTCATGTAACGCTATATCCACCGAAATTCACTACAGATGAAATACTGTATGTGATGCCTGCTTCGATTCCCGGCACCTATGCGAAAATGGACTTTGGTTATTTTGTGAAGAATTTCAAAGCTACTGATGGAACAGGCGGATATATTCCCGTGCGTAGATTGAATGACAATGAATTCCTCATCATCGGCGGAAATCGTTTAGCTAAAATTGAATATGATGTCAATGACAGCTATGATGATACCACGCATACATTGGATGTGTTCAATCCCGGCGGTACGAATATTCAACAGGACACAAATATCATGTTCGGCGCACATGGTTTTCTTGGTTATTTTTCTGGGAATCAACAATTGCCATATACGCTTGAGTGCATCAAGCCCGCTACTTTCTATACTGCAACATCACTTGACAAAAAGCAAGTAAATGATACGCTTGATATACTCAAAGCCAAGAATTATGATGCATTGGTAGATAATCCTGCGATGCTCTCAAAGCCCGATACAGTTAGCTATATGCAAGGAGCAACAAAGATCAACATTGCTGTCTATTCCACCGGCGGAAAAGTCACCGCGGAAATGGTTGCCAAAGTCATCAAACCGGTAACGAAAACAGTTGAATCTTTTCTCGGTACCATGCCAGTTGATCGTTATACATTTCTCTTCTATTTCGTTGGGGAAAATCGCAAAGATCTTCGCAGAAAAGAAGCATATGGTGCTTTGGAACATAATTATAGTTCAATGTATTTCTTGCCCGAGACAAGCGATCAAGGAATGTTGAAATCATGGATTGCACAAACAGCAGTGCATGAATTCCTGCATATTCTTGTTCCACTCAATCTTCACAGCAAAGAAATTGCCAGCTTTGATTTTCGCGAACCAAAGATGTCAAGACACTTGTGGCTCTATGAAGGTGTGACGGAATATTTCTCCGTCCTATCACGCGCTCAATCAGGTGATTTGAATGAGAAAGAGTTTCGCAGAACAATTAGACAAAAGATTTTTGGATCTATGTTCATGATGCCAAAGCCAGTGGCAATGACAGAACTCAGCAAGAATGTACTCTTGCCGGAATATCAAAAGATGTATGGCGTGGTCTATGAAAAAGGTGCATTGCTCGGCATGTTTCTCGATATCACATTGCGCGAACAATCAGGTGGAAAGATCACGCTGCTTTCGCTGATCAGAGAATTGACCAAGAAATTCGGTCCGGACAGACCATTCGAAGACACTGTTCTCTTCAATGAAATTGAAGCCGTTGCCGGTAAAGACATAAGACCATTCCTGAATACATATTTCGATTCAGCTACAGAAATTCCTTATACCGACATGTTCGCAAAGATTGGTTGGAAATTTGTTGAAGAAGATTCAATACAAGGCTTTGCATTTTCAGGAGTGCGTGCCCGCATGAATGATACTGCACTGCAATTGAATGTCAGAAAGGAAGACAATATTCTCGGCGCAAAGCAAGGCGATATCATCATCTCAGTCAATGGCATTACCGTTAATCCAAATGATGAAGAAGTAAATGAATCGATTATATCAATGATCAATGATCCCGAGTCAGAAGATGAAGTTTCCATCTCTGTCAAGCGTGAAGATGATATCATTACCCTTAAGGGTTCTCCGAAATCAACAAAGAAACAAGAGAAATCCGTGATACTTGAAAATCCGGAAGCAAGTGATGCACAAAAAGCCTTATTCAAACATTTATTGACACATTAAACTCAGATACTCATGACCACCCCAAAAAAGTCAGATCATGTAAATATAGTTCACGGTTATGCACTTCAGGATCCATATCACTGGATGCGGGAGA
>JBIKKD010000154.1:0-4106 GCA_044360565.1 Kapaibacterium sp. (SeqCode) | reverse complement strand
CCCCATTTCCAGCCAAGTACACGCATGGCATTGGTACTACCCATATTGCCACTGCCTTTTGTTCTGATGTCGAAACCAAAAAACATCTTGCTGATAATAACGGCACTTGGAAATGAACCCAAAAGATAACTGCCGAATATGATGAGTATTAATCGTAAAATTGGATCCATGACAGAGAGGTTTGTAGATGCAGAAATGTGACTTTGAATTGCAAATATAGACAAAAACCATAGCATATCCGTTAATAAGCCCATTGTAAAAACAGCGTGTGCCATGCTTGGCGACACATCAACAAATTGTAAAGGAGTAATGCACCATGAGTGCTGAATTAACGGGTCAATCCACCCGAAAAAGACTTCAAGAGATTGAAAAAGAAATGGCGGATCTCAAAGAGAAGAAAAGTGCCTTATATCAGCGATGGAAAGCCGAGAAAGAGAGCATTGCACGCATCCGTGAATTGAAAGCGGAAATTGAACGATTGAGAAATAAGGCCGTCGAACTTGAACGAAAGGGTGATTTGGCCAAAGTTGCCGAAATCCGATATGGTACAATTCTCCAACTCGAACAGCAAGTTGAGTCTGAAAACAAACATTTGGAAGAATTGCAAGCCACAGGAAAAATGTTGAAGGAAGAAGTAGATGCTTCGGACATTGCTGAAATCGTGGGAAAATGGACAGGAATTCCCGTTCAAAGAATGCTCGAAACCGAACGCACTAAATTGCTTACCATGGAAGATCGTATCCAGCAAAGAGTCATTAGTCAAACCGATGCAATCAAAGCCATTAGCAATGCAATTCGTCGCTCGAGGGCCGGTCTTCAAGATGCCAATAGACCAATTGGTTCATTTATTTTTCTTGGAACCACGGGTATTGGCAAAACAGAAATGGCAAGGGCTCTTGCTGAATTTTTATTTGATGATGAATCCGCAATGATTCGGATCGACATGAGTGAATACATGGAAAAACATGCAGTTTCGCGTTTGATCGGAGCACCTCCGGGTTATGTAGGTTATGATGAGGGAGGTCAATTGACAGAAGCTGTGAGACAAAGACCCTATTCAGTCATTCTTCTTGATGAAATCGAAAAAGCGCATCCTGAAGTATTCAATATCTTATTGCAAGTGCTGGATGATGGTCGCCTTACCGATAGCAAAGGTCGTGAAGTGAATTTCAAGAATACCATCATCATCATGACATCCAATATTGGAACGGAGATACTTCAGGACTCTCTTGCAGAGATCAATGAAGAAAATCGCGAGTCAATTTTAATGGAAGCAAGAACCGGAATCATCAATGTGATGAAGCAAAGAATGAGACCTGAATTTTTGAATAGAATTGATGAAATCATTCTCTTCAAACCACTTACGAAATCCGAAGTTCGACAAATCGCAGTCCTGCAAATGAAGAAATTACAAGATCGGCTTGCGATGGATGAAATCACATTGTCTGTCACTGATGATGCATACGATACAATCGTTCGATTGGGATATGATGTGCAATATGGTGCTAGGCCACTCAAAAGAGCAATTCAGAAATATGTGTCAGATCAATTGTCAATGCATATTCTGGCGGGTGATTTCATTTCGGGAGATGCGATCTTACTTGATGCAGGAGAAATAACTCCATTGGAATTCAAGAAGGTGTGATTATTCATTCCAGATGAATTCAAAAAGAAGAGAAGAAACAGAAATCATGATGCCGGCATAAGAGAGCAAAACAATGATGGTGGATCCGGCTTCAGAAATATTGGCTCCGTGAATTGCCATCGACAATGCTTCAATGCCCAATAATGCGGGGGGAAGTAATACGGGAAAGGAAAGCACAGGAAATAGTGCGCCTTTCCCATTCGCTTTTGATATGATGGCAGCGATTGCCGTTATCGCTGATGCCATGCACACACTCAAAATGATCACCATGATCCAATACAGCATCATATTGCCAATGATGAGGGAAGGTAAAAAGAAGAGAAAAAGTCCTGCTCCGAGAATGGATAATGACATAGATAATGTCATCGTAAAAAGTAATTTTCCAAAAAACACTTCGATTGGTCGCGAACTTAATTTGAGCAAAAGGGAAGTACCTCGCTCCTCTTCCATCACAAATGTTCTCGAAAGACCCGTCATGCTTCCAAAAAACAGGACTATCCACAATAATGCAGATGCAATGTATTTTTCAATTTTTTCACCGGCTGTTGTAAAAGCAATGGTGGAAATAGTGATGACCATGAACAAAAACAATGCTGACAATGCAATTCTGGATCTGAATTCCATTGCGATTTCTTTGCGAAACACTGCTATGCTTTTGTTGAAAGTATTCATGCTTAATCTTCGTGGCTACTGCAATGATCGCATCCATGATCTTTCGAAAATGACGCATCTTCCATCTGCAATGTGATATGCTTCGTATGGAATGAATCCGTCAATGCTTTTCTTGCTTTTTCAAGTAATTGTGCATGCTCTTGAATCGGTGCAATGATATGTGCACTGATGGATATATCACCTGGATTCATTTCCCAAACATGAACATCGTGAACATCATTGATTCCTTCAATTCCTCGCAGAATGGATTCGATGTCATTGGAGGAGATTCCTTTCGGAGCACTATCCATGAGTATGATTCCCGCAGACTTGATCAATCCATATGCACTACGCAATATAAACACTGAGATCAGAACAGAAAGAATTGCATCTATCATGTCCCATCCGGTGAAATGAATGATGAGTCCGCCAATGATCACCGCCACAGAAGAAAGCAAATCCGTAATGACATGTAAATAAGCGCTTCTCGTGCTCAAATGATGTGCATCATGTAACATGTATGCACTGATCAAATTTGCGATGAGTCCGATGATGGATGTGATGAGCATCGGCTCTGCATGAATTTCAGCAGTATGGAAGAATACTCTCATGAATGATTCATAGATCAGAAATGCGCACATTCCGAGGAGTATCACGCCATTGACCATCGCGGCCAAAACTTCAATTCTTTTGAATCCGAAAGTAAATCTCTGTAAGCGTTCTTTATTGCCTTTTCCTGATGCATACATTCGCAATGCAATGAAAGCAATAATCAAAGCACCTGCATCAGAGAGCATATGTCCTGCATCGGAAAGCAATGCAAGGCTACCCGAAACATAACTTCCAATGACTTGTGCAATGAAAATTGTCAGAGTCATGGCAATGGCAATCTTCAAGGCGCGAGTGTCTTTTACTGTATGATGATGACCATGTGAATGATCATGATGATGTACATGCATAATGTCAATGAAGCCGAGATTCTTCGGCATATATACTACAAAAAAGCCCTCATCCATAGGTGAGGGCTTGAATGAATTTTAGGAAGCTTATACAAATTGCTGATAATTGTTTTCAAACAATCCAACCAAATGCTTTGCTTTTGCATCATATGTAGATGGATCAGACCATGTATTCTTTGGATTCAGAATTTCTTTTGGTACACCCGGACATTCTGTCGGAATATGTAATCCAAAATAGTCTTCGGTCACAAAGTCAACCGCATTCAATGAGCCATTCAATGCTGCTCTGAGAAGTGCGCGAGTATAAGCGATTTTCATGCGTTGACCCACTCCATATTCTCCTCCGCTCCAACCGGTATTCACAAGCCAAACTTGAGCTCCATGAGCATTGATTTTGTCACGAAGTAATTCTGCATACACCTTTGGATGATGTACCATGAACGGTGCACCAAAGCATGTGCTGAATGTTGCGGTTGGTTCTTTTACTCCACGCTCTGTACCGGCAACTTTTGCTGTATAACCTGATAGGAAATGAAACATTGCCTGCTCGGGAGTCAGTTTTGAAATCGGAGGCATCACGCCAAAGGCATCGCAAGTAAGGAAGAAGATGTTCTTTGGATGACCACCTTTATTGTCCGCTACGATATTATCGATGAATGCACGTGGATATGATGCGCGAGTATTTTCGGTAATTGAATCATCGAAAAGATCAACTTTTCTTGATTCGGAATCCATTGGAACATTTTCAAGAATTGTTCCAAATGTTTTTGTCATATCATAAATGATAGGTTCTGCTTCTTTCGAAAGATTAATCACTTTTGCATAGCAACCGCCTTCATAATTGAAAGTGC
>JBIKKD010000276.1:0-12762 GCA_044360565.1 Kapaibacterium sp. (SeqCode) | reverse complement strand
GTTGTATCGGTCAGCCCCGGTGAAGTTGAAAGAGAAAGAAGAATCACTGTATCGGTGGAAGCCGAATACACAGATTATGTGAAAAGAAAGCAAGTCTGGAAAAGAACATTCTCAAACTTTCAAGTCTATCTCATCAGTCAGGGACAACAAGCCAGAGAAGATGCAGTAATCGCTGCTTTGCAGCAAATTGGCGAAGATATTCTTCTTGCCGTGGTATCGGGATGGTAATCCCGTTTATCGGGCAATCATTCATTCACTCTTATCCAAACACATACCATGGAAGTTGCAATACTTATTGTGTACTTTATCTCCCTCAGTATCCTTTTTGCATTTGGTCTTCACGGACTTGTGATGATTTACTATTATCACAAAACCAGAGCTTATGCAACACCGGATTTAGAAATCCCCGAAGTACTTCCCGTGGTCACGGTGCAATTGCCGGTTTTCAATGAAGTATATGTTATTGAAAGACTTGTTAATGCCGTTTGTGAAATGGAATATCCCAAAGACAAACTAGAAATACAATTGCTTGATGATTCGACTGATGAAACAGTCGAAGTGTCACGCCGTTTGGTGGCTGAATGGGCCTCGCGCGGTTTTGACATCAAGCACATACATCGCATCGACAGAAGCGGCTTCAAGGCAGGTGCTTTGAAGAGTGGGCTAGAAAAAGCCAAAGGTGAATTCGTGGCGATTTTTGATGCTGACTTTGTTCCCAAAAAAGATTTCTTGATGAAAACCATTCCGCATTTCCACAATGATGGAGTTGGCATGGTGCAAACACGCTGGGAACATTTGAATGAAGATTATTCTTACCTCACTCGCGCTCAAGCATTGGCTCTTGATGGTCACTTCGTGATAGAGCAACAAGTGCGCAATAAAGCCGGATTTTTCATCAATTTCAATGGTACTGCCGGAATTTGGAGAAAGTCATGCATCGAGGATGCCGGAAATTGGCATGCTGATACATTGGCTGAGGATTTGGATTTAAGTTATCGCGCTCAGCTTCGTGGTTGGAAATTCGTGTTTTTAAATGATGTCACTTCACCGGCTGAATTGCCTGCTGATATCAATGGTTTGAAAACTCAGCAATTCCGTTGGACAAAAGGTGCTGTTGAAACTGCGAAGAAATTATTGCCTCTTGTGTGGAAATCAAAAATTCCACTGAAGATCAAATTGGAATGTACCGTGCATTTGACAAGTAATATCGTCTTCCCATTCATTCTTTTGACAGCATTTTTGAATGTGCCTTTGGTGGTGATCAAGAATACAGTTGAAGGTTATGATTCAATCTTCACGATGATGGGAATCTTCGTGCTTGCTTCCATTAGTACATTCATGTTTTACATGTATGCACAAAGAGCGATTCATCTTGACTGGCGCCGTAGATTGATGCTTTTTCCCGTCTTCATGGCAGGCAGCATGGGTTTTGCGGTGAATAATACGAAAGCTGTGTTTGAGGCACTTACAGGTAAGAAATCAGCATTCCTTCGCACTCCGAAATATAAAATCGTTGGTGCTGAAGGCGAATGGAAAAAGAAGAAATATGTGCAGAAGAAGATCGGTGGCGCAGTATTCATGGAATTGTTCTTCACATTGTATTTCATCGTCGGCATCTCAATTTCGTTGTTCTATCTTGAAATAGCCGCAATTCCTTTCCAATTGCTCTTTTTGGCGGGATTCGGCACAGTGGGCGCATTGTCTCTTAGACATGCCCTCGAGAGTTAAGATTCCACTCATTCAAGACTCTGAAATTCTGTAATTTTGAAGGTGTTCGATTGAAACGGACACCTTTTTTATTGAGGATATATCATGAAACTCGTCACTTTTCAGCCGGCTCCGAATGTGGAGCGTTTGGGATTTCTTTTGAATGATCTTGTATTTGACATTGCATCCATGCGCGATGCAATATATTCCGATGATCAATTCACATTGCCATATTTGCCTTCGGATATATTGTCATTCTTGAAACTTGGTGCTCCTGCCATGCATGATGCCAAAGTATTGAATGAAATAGCGCCATCAATGTTGGATATGGGAATACCCGTTTCAGAAGTCAAATTGATGTCACCCGTTCCAAGACCAACATCCATGCGCGATGGATATGCATTCAGACAGCATGTTGAGGCGGCGCGTAGGAATCGTGGACTTGAGATGATACCTGAATTTGATGAGATTCCGATTTTCTATTTCACGAATCATCAGGCGGTATTTGGTCCGGGACCAATCACCGTACGCCCGATGCATTTGGAGCAATTGGATTTTGAACTTGAAGTTGCCATCGTCATCGGTAAAGAAGGAAGTGATATTCCTGCATCTGAAGCAGACTCATATATAGCAGGTTTCATGGTGATGAATGACTGGAGTGCTCGCGCGATGCAAATGCATGAAATGAAGCTGAATCTTGGTCCTGCAAAAGGAAAGGATTTTGCAACTACGCTTGGTCCATGGCTTGTAACATTGGATGAACTCTCATCCAAGAAAATTGATACACCGAATGGTGCGACTTATGATTTGGAGATGACTTGTACATTGAATGGTGAACGAGTATCACTTGGTAATGTAAAAGACATGTCTTGGACATTCGCACAAATCATCGAGCGCGCAAGTTATGGCGTCACATTGCATCCCGGTGATGTGATAGGTTCCGGAACATGCGGAACAGGTTGCTTTTTGGAATTGAATGGTAGCAAAGTCTATGATCCGCCATTGTGGGTGAAAGAGGGTGACACAGTCGTATGTTCCATTGATGCACTCGGCTCTTTGTCCAATACAATCGAGGTACAACGCTAATGCCTCGCATACTCATCACCGGTGGTGCCGGATTTCTTGGATCACATCTCTGCGAAAAATTCATTGAGAATGGATATCATGTCATTTGCATGGACAATCTCATCACAGGATCACCTGAAAATATTGCGCATTTGATGGGTAATGAACGCTTCCGTTTCATTCATCATGATGTGACTGAATATATGTATGTCGATGGTGATTTGGATGCCATTCTGCATTTCGCATCACCTGCTTCGCCCGTTGATTATCTCCGTTATCCGATTCAAACATTGAAAGTAGGCTCGCTTGGAACGCATAAAGCATTGGGTTTGGCAAAAGCCAAAAATGCCAGATTCCTGCTTGCAAGCACAAGCGAAGTCTATGGCGATCCACTCATTCATCCGCAGGAAGAATCCTATTGGGGAAATGTAAATCCAGTCGGCATTCGAGGTGTATATGATGAGGCAAAACGCTTCGCGGAAGCCATGACGATGGCATATCATCGATATCATGGATTAGAAACGCGCATCATTCGGATTTTCAATACATATGGTCCGCGCATGCGCATCGAAGATGGCAGAGCGATTCCGGCTTTTATGTCACAAGCATTGCGTGGTGAAGACCTCACCGTCTTTGGTGATGGTTCTCAAACGCGCTCTGTGTGCTATGTCGATGATTTGGTTGATGGCATTTATCGCCTGCTTCTATCTGATGAATCCAATCCCGTGAATATTGGTAATCCAGATGAAATCTCAATGCTGGATTTGGCAAAAGAGATTCTTGAAATCTCAGGTTCAGATTCAAAAATCACCTTTAAGGATTTGCCACAGGATGATCCAAAAGTGCGCCAACCCGATATCACGAGAGCTCGCGCAATTTTGAATTGGGAACCACATGTACAGCGCCGTGAAGGATTGCTCAAAACATTGGAATATTTCAAACAAGCTCTCGGGAAAGAATCATGAATCAAGACTTGATTGTTCGCGTTCAAGAAGTGATTGATCTTGAAATCAAACCAATGATTGAAAGAGATGGCGGAAGCATCGAACTTGTTTCAATAGATGAAACAGGCATCGTGAAAGTGCGACTCAGTGGTGCATGTTCCAAATGCAGTGCTTCTTCCATCACATTGCATGGTGGTATTGAGCGCATTTTGCGCAAACGATTCCCTGAAATACAGTCAGCCGCGCTTGCCTGATGCATGAAGAACCATTTAGCATTCTTTATCGTGATGAAGATTGCATTGCCATAGCCAAAAGACCCGGCATACATGTTCATCATTCGACGCTCTCTCCACATGAAATTTCCTGCATGCCCATTTTGCGGGACAAAATAGGTACTTATGTCTATCCCATTCATCGCATAGATCGTGCTACAAGTGGTATTGTTCTCTTTGCACTCAGTGCTCAAGCACTGAGCTCATTCAATGAAATGATGTGGTCTGGTGGAATGAGAAAAAAGTATCATGCCATCATTCGAGGTTGGATGGATGATGTGATATGTGATTCCCCAATTGCAATAGATGAAAAAGTTCATGAAGCGGAAACGCATTTCCGAAGCATCAAAAGATCAGAAATGCAATATCCTTCTCAGCAATTTCCTACCACTCGGATTTCACTTGTCGAAGCGGAATTAAAAACGGGGAGAAGACATCAAATACGAAAGCATTGTGCACATCTCAGACATCCCATCGCAGGAGATGTTCGCTATGGAGATGGAAAATTCAATATGCTCTTTCGTACTCATCATGATGTACATAGACTCATGCTCTTTGCTACATCACTTCAATTCATACACCCAATCACTCAAAAAGAAATCGCAATCAAGTATGATCCTCGGCAAGAAGATGCTGCACTTGATGTTTTCTGCGACTATCATGGCTTCAGTTTTTGATTGATTATTGTTTTCGGTAGGAATTTGAGTGAAATCCTTGTTCTTTTATTGTTTCACAAAACTCAATATGCGATATATTTGCAAGTAATAATACCAGCCACGCTTCCCATTTGAACAGCGCACCCGGGCTGGTTTTCGATTTTTGGGGATAAAATAAATTTACTACTGATGAAATACACTAAAACATCTTTGACTCTTATTGAACAGGTAGAAAAATTAAAAAGTAGGGGGCTCAAGTTTAATAATGTGGATAATGCAATTCATTGTTTATCAAACATAAGTTATTACCGATTAAGAGCTTACACATTTCAGTTTCAATTAAATAATGTTGAAAATCAGCCATTTCAAGATGATGTTACTTTTGAAGAAATCATTAAGATATATGATTTCGATGCAAAACTCCGAGTGTTAATTTTCAAAGCAATTGAGAAAATTGAAATATCTTTCAGAGCACAAATCGTATATCACTATGCTCAGAATTACGGTAGTCATTGGCAACTGAATGACCATCTGTTCAGAGATTTAGACAGGTATAATAAGCATATTGAAAGCTTGAAAAAGGAGGTCGACAGAAGCAATGAATTGTTTATTGAGCATTATAAAAGTAAATATTCTGATCCTATCGAACCGCCCAGTTGGATGAGTTTCGAAGTCATAAGCTTTGGTCTGCTTTCAAAGATGTTTCAAAATCTTAAAAAAGGTCCTGAAAAAATAATATTAACTCGTCATTTTGGCCTAAATGATGTATCAGTTTTGGAAAGCTGGATGTTATGTTTTAGTATGCTCAGGAATATTTGTGCTCATCATGGAAGGGTTTGGAACAGGAGATTGAACAGCATAAAATTACCAACTAATCCAACATATAGTTTTTTATCAAATAGTTCAATTTATAGGAATAAGTTATACACAACCTTGACCTGCATAGAATATTTACTAAATGTTATTAACCAAGAATCAACTTTTAAAAAATGTCTTAAAGATCTGATTTATTCGAATGAATATGTAAGGTTGAAGGAAATGGGTTTCCCAGAAAATTGGCAAAAAGAAGAGCTTTGGAGCTAACTGAATGACAATTGAATTTCTACATATTGCGAAACTCTATACCCAATTCATTCTGCGGTTATCATGGCTTCAGTTTTTGATTGATTATTGTTTTTCAATCAATTTACCGGTCTTGAAAAAGTCTGACCATTCTTGAATCAACTTCTTGGATAATTTCTTTTCTTTCACTGCCCTGAAATTCCCATAGATGGTTTCTTTACCCCTTATTATATGCCATAATTGAGATTCAGGTTTTTTGTGATTTGTGGTTTTTGGGGCTTCCATTACGACAATCATCCATGGACTTTGACCCTTCTCATTTTGTTCAATAATGCGCATGGTTGCTTTTGGTGCGCGATTCCGAAATTCATCTCGCACATTGAGAATGAAATCGTTCAGTGTTGTGCTTTTGTCGAATCCTCGAATTGTCAACATTGCTCCATACTCTGTCCATGTATCGGGATTCTCATTATTCTTTAAATACTCAATCAAACGAAATGTAGAATCTTCGGAAGAACCTTGCATATTCCATCCTTGTTCAGCCGGCCACTTGAGAACATATCCTTCGGTTGAATCCCAAGCATTCCCGCAATGCTTTTGATATAATTCCGAGCCTTCTTTGTCGCCCATTTGCATGGCATGAAGAAAATCCGTGCATCCTGAAACAGTATATCCAAGATAGGAGAGAATCTGTCCTCGCATGGTGCGATTCGGTGGATAATCTGGGTTGATCTGAATTGCTTTGTCAAGATGTGGTAGAGCGCCTGCATGATTATTTTCGGAAAGATATGTGATGGCTACCGAATAATACAAATCAAGATTCATGGGATCTCTTTCGAGATATTTCAAGTAATCTGCTCTTGCATCTTGCTGATTTCCCAGTGACATATGACACGTGCCCCTTCCCACATATGCTTCAACTTGATTGGTGTCTAATTCCAATGCTTTTGTATAATCTTCAATTGCTCCTTTGAGATCCTGCATGGCATGCTTCATGGTTGCCGATGATATATGCTCCTTCACGGTTTTTTGTGCATGAGCAAAAGTTGTGCTGGCAATGAACAAAAAAAGTGTGATGATTATTTTCATGATGTGTTTCCAAATTTGAATTGCAAATTACTAAGGTTGATGGAAATGATGAACAAAGTATATTTGTGAGCATTTTTCAATGGCCTGCTGTGATTCTTTATGATGCACATATTCCTCTTGCTCAATACTCCGGTATAATTACCGAAGAGTTGATGCCTTTGGATGGTAGAAAAATCACGAAGAAAGTATTGCTTGAAACAGGCGCGCGTGCATTGTTTGTTCGCTCGGTGACACCAATAAATGATGATTTGATTGCAGGAACTTCGATTCGATTTGTTGGAACCACTACCGCGGGACATGAACATGTGGATATTCAATCACTTCGAAAAAAGGGAATTGGTTTTGCTTATGCTCCGGGTTCGAATGCAATGCCAGTCGTGGAATATGTGTTCTTTGCATTGCATGAATGGATTAAATCACAAAATCAATCCTTGAAAGGAAAAACAATAGGTATCATCGGCATGGGTGAGATTGGAAAACGAATTGCAAAAATGTGTAAAAAAATGGGAATGAATGTTCTTGCCTCAGATCCCCCGCTGGAGTCATATGGATTGATGAAATCGGAAGATTATGAATTAACTTCGCTGAAAGATATATGTCGAGAAAGCGATTGCATTACGATTCATTCTGCTTTGACTCATTCCGGATTATTTCCATCAATGAACTTGCTTCAGGATATACATTTTTCAATGATGAAACCGGGAGCGCTATTGATTCATGCATCCAGAGGTGGAATTGTGAATGAGACAGCATTGCTGAATGCATTGAATATTAATGATCTTCATCTATCGATTGATGTTTGGGATGGTGAACCACGGTGGAATGCACAGATTGCCAATCATCCCCGAGCATTCATGACAACACCGCATATAGCAGGATATACTAGTTCGGCTCGAAAAAGGGGAATTGAAATGATTGTGAAACAGTATTGCGAATTCTATGGTATGGAATGTCAAATTCAACATTCAGATACTGAGGGAATATCATATCAAAATCCCAATGCTATATCATTGCTTCGTGAAAGACGCTTTGCGAAGGATAAGATGGAATTGTTGAAAGGAAAAGAAATTGATGCTCAAATATTTGATGAGGGGAGAAGGCAATTCATGCATGATCAAGAAACTTTTGCAGACATATCACTTTCTTGATGTCAATTGCATTCCAAGAAAATCCATTGCCGATAATCCCATCACTTTCTCTTTGATTTCATTAGAAATATCCATTGATTCTATGAATGCGCCATGTTCAAGATCCCCCAAAGGAAATGGATAGTCGGTGCCATAACAAATGCGATCAGCTCCAATAATGTCAAGTAAAAACTTGAATGAAGGCTCATCATGCGTGATACCATCCACCCAAAATGCTCCCGCATATTCTCTAGGGTCTTTGATTGTATGTACATCGCAGAGATCTGGTCTGGCATGCCAACCATGAGAAATCCTTCCCATCGTGAATGGAAATGAACCGCCTGCATGAGCAAAAAGCACGCGCAATTTTGGATACTTATCAAAAACACCACCGAATATCATCGATGTGATTGCAAGCGTTGTTTCAGCAGGCATGCCAACAAGCCATTCCTGAAAATATCTTTTCATGCGATCTGCTCCGGCCATTTCCCAAGGATGAACCATGATGCAGACTCCCATTTCTTCAGCGGCTGCCCAAAATGGATGAAGCGAGGGATCATCGAGATTCATTCCATTAATATTTGAACCGATTTGCAAGCCGGGCATATTGAGCGTATTCTTGACATATTCCATTTCTTTGATTGCAAGATCAATGTCCTGCATCGGCGCAGTGCCTAGTCCAATGAAACGCGGAAAATCAGTGCATACTTGTGCGAGATGATCATTCAGAAATCTTGACCAATCGGCACCATGTTCCGGTTTTGCCCAATAATTGAATAAGACAGGAACCGTGCATAATGTCATATAGTCCACGGAATGTTTATCCATGTCTTGCAATATCACTTCCGGATTCCAACAATTTTCCTGAATCTCGCGAAAGAAAAATCCATCATCGCGCATCATTTTGGCGGATCCTTCGCGAAAATGATCAAGCTCTATGAATCCTCCATATCCATAACGCTCTTTGAGCGATGGCCAAGTCTTGGGAAGAATATGTGCATGTATGTCAAGCTTGATCATGAGTGTATTCCGAGATCATTGAAAAGTGCGAGTACCGGGAATGGATTCAATCAATCTGCGCGTATAATCATTCTTTGGAGATTCATAGATTTCTTGGGCTGTTCCCAATTCTATGATTTTTCCTGCATTCATGACGGCAATTCGATCACTGATGAATTTCACGACACTTAAATCATGGGAAATGAAGATATAAGTCAATTTAAATTCCTCGCGCAATTTCACGAGTAGATTCAAAACCTGCGCTTGAACCGATACATCCAATGCGGAAACAGATTCATCACAGATCAAAAAGGAAGGTTTGAGTGCAAGCGCTCTTGCAATGCAAATCCTTTGTCTTTGTCCACCCGAAAATTCATGCGGATAATTTCCATAATGATGCGGTTCGAGATTCACTTTGTCCAAGAGATAATGAATGTATTCTCTGCGCTGTGCATCATTGTCCATCACATTGTGGACTTTCAATACTTCCATGATGGCACTTCCAACACTCAAACGAGGATTGAGAGAACTATATGGATCTTGGAAGATGATTTGAAAATCTTTGCGAAGTGTCTTGAGCGCGCCTTTTGACAATCCACGGATATCTTTCCCGGCAAATTCAATATCTCCTCCGGTCGGTTCAACCAAACGCAAAATTGCTCTGCCGGTCGTTGTTTTTCCGCAACCGGATTCGCCCACTAGACCAAGTGTTTCACCGGGATATACATCAAAAGAAATATCATCAACTGCTTTGACCACGCCTTTGGATTGACCAAATACATTTCCTGATCGTAAAGGAAAATGCACTTCGAGATTCTTCACGGAAAGAATGGGTTTTTGCGCGCTGAGTTCTGCATTGCGCTGATTGATTTCTTCACGAGAAATCACATTGCTTTCGATCACATCATTGATTGTTGCTCCGGCCAAAGCTTTCGGAGTAATGATGCCATCTGCGGTTTCATCCATGAAATCACGAACAGTTGGGAGGATATGAAGTTTTTTATCCATGCGTGGTCGACATGCCAATAGACCCTTCGTATATGGATGCTGAGGATTGTCGAAAATTTCTTGCACACTTCCTTGTTCCACGATTTTGCCTTTATACATCACGATGATATCATCGGCTATGTCTTTGATCACACCCAAATCATGAGTGATGAACATCATGCCCATATTATGCTTCTTTTGGAGATCATGCATGAGGTCCAATATTGTTGACTGTACTGTCACATCCAATGCAGTTGTCGGTTCATCGGCAATGAGCAAAGCGGGATTGCATGACATTGCCATTGCAATCATGACGCGTTGTTTTTGTCCACCCGAAAGTTGATGCGGATATTGATTCATCATGTCTTCGGGTCTCGGCAATTGCACTTCTTTCATCAATTGTAAAGCTCTTTCCCTTGCTTGATCTCTACCAATGCCTTCATGCAATATGATTGATTCCATAATTTGATCACCGCATTTGAATACGGGATTCAATGATGTCATGGGTTCTTGGAAAATCATCGAAATGCGATTCCCGCGATACTTTCGCATGCGTTCTTCGGGAAGCGCGAGTAAATCGGTTATGGATCCATCATCTTCATGAAAATGAATGGAGCCACTTGCAATTCTTCCGGGAGGATTGGGGATGAGTCGCATGACAGAGAGGGAAGTCACACTTTTTCCGGAACCCGATTCACCGACTATGCCGAGAGTTTTTCCACGATTGACAGTAAAACTGATGGAACGAACCGCTTGATGCACGCGATCTTCGCTACGGAATTCGGTGATCAAATCCTTGACTTCCAAAAGAGTTGTATTCATATTGCAATTCGATTGATGAAAATGTTGCCCAAAATACGACTTTTTTCGGGGTGCTGAACAGTTGAAAAAAGAGAGGTGAATTCTCTAATTTGCAGGTGATTTTTTACACAATCGGACTTATGTCATGAAAGAACATGTTTTTACAGATAAAGCACCTGCACCGATCGGACCTTATTCACAAGGCGTGAAAGTTGGCTCCATGTATTTTTTCTCAGGTGTCATTCCATTGTCAGCTGATGGACAATCCATCATCGGAGCGGAAATCGTCGAGCAAACTCAACAAGTGATCGCAAATTGCACGGCACTTTTAACCGCATGCGGACTCAATGCGTCAAATGTGGTGAAAACAACCGTCTTCTTGAAAAACATGAATGATTTCTCGGCAATGAATGCTGTCTATGCTGAGTTTTTTGGCGAATCAAAACCCGCAAGAAGCACCGTTGAAGTGAGTCGACTCCCTAAAGATGTTCTCGTGGAGATCGAAATGATTGCATCGCAATCGTAAATTCACACCTGATATCTCGCGCCTTGTCGCGGCAAAATAATTCTGATATCGCCGTCAAAATAATCCAATGTTTCGGCGGCGATTTGTTCCACGGCTTCTGTTTCGCCATGAATCAATACAAGAGTCTTGGGCCGAATATCTCTGATCAATCCAATCACATCCGCCTTTCTTGCATGCGCGCTCATGCGAACTTTTTTCACCGCACATGATCTCTCAATGCGATGACCGGCAAACATGAAGGGTACTTTTGCTACGGAATTGCTGAGCGCAAATCCCGGTGAATCAGGTTCTTGCCAGCCATTGAATAGTATTCCAAAATTGGGCTTTTGCATCCATTGCAATGCGAGCTTATAACTCGTTGTCTTTGCATGCATCATTCCACTGGAAGCAATCACAATGGATGGTGTTCCGAAAAATGGGGCCTTACTCAATGATTCATAAGGAATGGGATTTTGAGGAATGTCGGATAATTCAAAACCCGGTTCCAATCGAGGGGATGTATAGCAATAGCGATCGAGCAATCGAGAAATCTTGGTGCTCATCCCACCCGTGAATATCGGTAGATTTGGAATCATCCCTTTTCTTTGTATCTCATGTAGCATGACGAGTGTTTCTTGCGTTTTTCCAAGCGCAAAACAGGGAATCAAAATGCTTCCATTTGCATTGGAGATTTCATTGATGAATTGCGCGCATTCTTTCATGATGGATTCTTTCGTGGGATGTGATTCCTCGGCTCCATTGGTGGTTTCGCAAAACATTATATCAACATGATGTTTGGGAAATGCTGCTTTGGGGATAAGCCACTGATCTTGTAAGCACATATCGCCTGTGTGAAATATCGAATGACCATTCCATTCAAGCATAATGCCCGCCGATCCTGGAATATGTCCTGCATCATGAAAAGTACATAGGATTTCAGATACACCTCTTTTACCCAGAATCTCGAATGACTCATTATAAAGATGCGTTTCAAAAACAGTCGAGATATATTCTATGATGTCTTTGTCATAAAGCGAAATTGCATCCTGCATTTCTTTGGAATACTCGATTTGCTCATTGATGAGTGATACTGTATTCTTCAGCATAATCGAAGAAATATCACGCGTCAGAGGAGTTGTATGCATTGCAAGGTAAGGATGCTTTTTGAGGAGATATGGCATGCCTCCGATATGATCTGTGTGCGCATGTGTGATCAGCAATGCATCAAGTTCTTCATGCTCAAGAGCATCTAGATTTGGAAATGCCCTCAGATCGCGATGCTTGGGATGGAGTCCTGCATCAATCACGATGCCTGTTCCGCCGATGGAAAGATGTATGCAATTCGCGCCGATTTCTTCGGCACCCCCAAGTACTTTGAATTGAATGTCTGAATTCACTCCATCCATACCTTATGCCAAAGAGCGGCATTCAGTGCTGAATACAGAGCTTTGCCATGTTTTCCTCGCTGTTGCTTATGATCATTCAACATGACTCTGAAATATGCATCATTCAGCAAGCCGGACTTAATCAGAGGAGATTGCAAGATTG
>JBIKKD010000153.1:0-4132 GCA_044360565.1 Kapaibacterium sp. (SeqCode) | reverse complement strand
TATCCATTGACAATCTTTTTTTTGTTCAAAGATGCAATCGGTCTAGTAATTACACTCTTTAAAAAAATCAAGAGTAAGTCAATAGTAACGATTGATCATGCACCTTCTCTTGAAAGAAGAAAAGTATTGCACACGATAGGTGTTTCTGCTTCCATACTGCCATTCATTGCAACAGCTCAAGGCGTATTGCATACCATTTATGATATTGAAACGAAAGAGATTGAGCTTGTTCTTCCCGGACTTAGTAGAAATCTAGATGGCATTCGCCTTCTACAGATTTCTGATATTCATACGGGTTCATACTTTGGAACCGGCTATCTACAAGAAGCAGTGCATATCATCAATAAGCAAAAAGCAGACATAATTGCGATTACAGGTGACTATGTGAATTTCGATCCGGACGAATTGCAATTATTCCTTCCAATTCTTCGCCAAATTCATGCTCAAATTGGCATATATGGTTCTTTGGGTAATCATGATCATTATATGACCAGAATCAAGCATAAGCAATTATGCAATATGATTCGATCGACAGGTATTGATTTATTGATCAATGATGCCAGAACTCTAAACATAAATAATGCTGATTTGGTTATTGCGGGTACTGACAATACAGGTTTCAATCAAAAGTTTGGAAATTTAGCCCAAACATTTGATGGTGTTTCAAAAGAAGTCACATCAATTTTAATGGCGCATGATCCAACATATTGGAACATGGAAATCTTGGATTCCGGTTTGGCAGACCTCACACTGTCGGGACATACCCATGGAGGCCAAATTGGAATTGAGTTTTTGGGCGAAGCATATAGTCCTGCGCAATTTGTCTATGAACAATGGTCAGGTTTGTATATGCAGCAGGACAAATATTTATATGTGAATCGTGGACTTGGGACAGTGGGACCACCTATCAGAGTGGGTATTCCGCCTGAAATCACCGTTATAACTCTTAGGTCCCCTATTGCCTGATAATTTAGAGTATGGTAATACGATAATGTGTATAAATATGGATGAACGAATTTACTCAAAGTGTGTAATTTGGATTCCGAATTCATTAAAGCGTATAAATACATGAAAATGTTCAAATTCTCCCTATTCTTTATAGTACTTACTATTTCCACATCCGGATTAGTGGCTCAGTCATATAGATTCTTACAAACCGAAATATATGCTGTTCAAGTATCCGGCGGATTCATGAGTAATACATTTTCATCGGAATTCAAGCAATTCGGTGGAACTGTTTCTTGTGATGAGTTTAATTCCGGTTCAGGAAATGGTATGTCCTTTGGTATTCAGGGTGAATATCCATTGTCAAATGTTCTTTCGCTTACCGGTGGTTTAGGGTTTCGTGATAGAAGCGGATTACTTACAACTTCTTCTACATTTCCCATAAGAGATGATAATTCCACAAGTGGTTTCTCGCAAGCAGTCATGGAGAATACTATTGATGCCAGTATGCAATTCATAGAATTTCAAACTGATCTTCGATATAATATCTTCGAAGTCTATGGATTTGTTCTTCGTGGGATAGGAGGTTTGCGATTAGGGATTCCTTCATCAGGTGAGTATAATCAGAAAACAAGAATCGTGAGTCCGGAATCCATTGGCTTTGTGGTTGGAACTCAAACATTGCAAGAAAGAACATTGGGTTCAGGTGAAATTACCACATATAATCCTTTGCAGATTGGTGGAGTGATAGGAATTGAACCAATGGTAAGAGTTTCCCCGTCTGTGCATATAACGGCTTCAGCATTATATGATCTTCCGTTTTCTTCTACATTAAGTGATGCAACATTGAACATTTCAGGTTTCAGAGGACAAATCGGACTGAGATATTCCATTCGAATGTTTGCTCCCAGTCCGAATACTCCATAAAAAGTTGCATTATATACCGGAAACTTCGCTGCATCTTTCACCGCCGGCCATAGTCATAATCTCATCAACATAGTGATCTGCAATCAAAGCCACAGATTGTATGCTGGTAATGATTTCATTTTCATCGGCATTGATTCCCGCTATTGAATGCGCAAAACAAATTGTATCATCAAACATTAAAGAGAATGCACCAAAATGTAATTCAGCATTCTTTCTCATGAGAAATCTGAGTAAATCCTCATTGATATTTGCTCCTGTAACCAAAGTTGCCATGCACTCAATACAAGTATCATTGTCAGTAAAAGGTCTGATGATGATCATCACCCTGGAAGAGCCGGCATCAATTGAAAATGATTCTTTGTCAAAACACACGTGATCGGGATACTGAGTCTTGAGTACTGATTCTACTTTATCTCTTGTCTTTTGTATGAGATCTTCGGGAGTATGCATTATTCCATTCCTTATTCTTGATGTGGTGGAAGAGCATCTTTTGATGCAGAAGGCAATTTGCCCATAGATGCCTTTAACTCGAGTAATTGTTGTTCAACCTGTGAAGTTGAAGTGAGTTTCTTGAATTCATCATCGAGTGAAGTTGATTGTCCTGCCAATTGTTCAAATGCTTCTGCTTGAGATTCCAATGTTTCAATCTTTGTCTCAAATTTGTCAAATTTAGAGAAGGCATCAGAACCAACTCCGCTGAATGTTTGCGCTATTTGCTTTTGTGCTTTGGCGGCTTGAGATCTGGCTATCAAAGTGCCTTGTCTTGCTCTTGCTTCATCAAGTTTATGTTTCAGTGCATCAAGTTGAGTGCGTAATTTCTCAGATGTAGATTTTGCAGTTAGATAAATCGGCTCTAGATCACTTATGTTCTTGTCCTGAATAGCTTTCTTCTCTAAAGCTGCTCTTGCCAAATCTTCCCTGCCTGCAGTTACAGCTTGTTGAGCTTTATGCAACCATTCGGCAGAATCACTCTTGGCTTTGTCAATCTTTCGTAAGAGCGATTTTTCATGGGCCATGGAATTTGCTATGGCCAATGTGGCTTTATTTACAGATTCTTCCATTTCAATGACCATTTGCTTGAGCATCTTTTCTGGATCTTCCGCTTTATCAAGTGCATCATTCACATTTGCTTTGAATACATCGGCTATTCGAGAGAATATTCCCATAACTAACTCCGGTTAAAAAGTGTGATTATCATCATAATACATGCAAAAATAGCAGATAATTCCATGAATTGACCATATCAGAGAGTCGAACACGAATAACTTAGTAAATTTGCGTGTCAACTATCATACCTCATACTATGAATGTTCAATCCGAAGCCATAGAAGCCGTTGTGGAGCATTTTGCTTCCCTTCCGTCGATTGGAAGAAAAACAGCACAAAGACTTGCCTTTTATCTCTTAAGACAATCAGATGAATTCATACATTCATTTGCATCATCTTTGATACGAATGAAAGAATCTGTTCATTCATGTTCGGTATGCTTTACATATACCGAACATGATCCATGTCCTATTTGTTCTTCAGAAAGAAGAGATCGTACGGTCATTTGTGTGGTAGAGCAACCAACCGATGTTTTGATAATTGAAAGGATGAGTGAATTTAAAGGATTATATCATGTGTTGCATGGTAATATAAATCCGCTTGAAGGCATCAATCCGGATGATCTTAAAATACGAGAATTGATATCACGATTGAATTCCAATGTAACGGAAATCATTTTAGCTCTTAATCCTACTGTCGAAGGTGAAGTCACTATGCAATATTTGGCTAGGATGATCAAACCATTGGATATTATTGTCAGTCGTCCAGCGCGAGGCATTCCGATTGGTAGTGAATTAGAGTATACAGATGAAGCAACTCTATCAAAAGCTTTGGAATCGAGAATAGCGATGTGAGCATGATGAATCATCTATACATATTGTTGTTTTTTCTGATATGTTCAGGATGTTCTTTATTGGAACCCAGAACTCCTGAGAATCCAGAAAATGCAGTGCAGTATGATCCTCCTTTTGATTATCAGACAGTACTTTTGAATTTAAAGAAGTCTGTTCAATTCAAAGATCCCACAGGATATGTTCGATGTTTCTCAGATTCTTTGAATGGATCAAACCAATTTTTTGTATTTGAACCAAGCATCGAAGTACTCACCAGATATGGTGGATTGTTTTCTCAATGGAATATCAATCAAGAAAGAGTCTATTTTCAAAATGTCATGTCAAAAATTCCGAAAGATGTACAAACGGAATTACAATTAA
>JBIKKD010000018.1:0-12859 GCA_044360565.1 Kapaibacterium sp. (SeqCode) | reverse complement strand
GACAGGTTTTCCTGTCAAACGATCTGTTACGATACCTTTGAGTAATACAGTTGTTTCTTGAGCATTGACCATAGATAAGGTGAATATGGTCAGAAAGGCGATCAGGATACTGTTCATCATTAACCTCGATTATTTTTTTAGAAAGGATTGTATGCCGTTTTTACAATCATCGGTCATGCGAGTGAATGCATTCATCGATGCGGCATAATTAAGTCCGACTTCGAGCGACATTCCATGCAGATTCGCCAGCATGTCTTTTGTCAATGCCATCGAAGATGCACTATTATTCTGCAGTGTTTTTGCAAGTTGGTCAACGGCATTCTGCAATTCGCCATCGGGAACGCATTTGGTGATCAATCCCAATGTTTCGGCTTCCTGAGCGGAGATGTTTTCGGCGGAAAGCAGTAGTCTTCTTGCTTTTGTATCGCCGATTTTTCTCAAGAGATAGACCATCACAATTGCAGGTATGAATCCTATCTTCACTTCGGAATATCCAAACATTGCCGATTCACCCGCAATCACGAAATCACATACCGTTGCGAGTCCACAACCACCTGCGATGGCAGGTCCATGCACTTTTGCAATGACGGGTTTTGGACATGTATACACAGTATGAAATGCATTCTTGAGATGCAAAGAATCTTGATAATTCTCTTGAATGGAAAATCCTGATAGATGTTCGAGATATTCCAGATCGGCTCCCGCGCAAAATGCTTTACCATTACCCTCAAGAATGATCACGGAAATGTCTTCTCTGGCACCCAAAGACACAAAAGCATCATAGATTTCAGTCAAAAGTGCAGGACTCAATGCATTGCGCTTTTCAGGTCGATTCAAACGAACAGTAGCAATACGCTCATGTTCAGTAATCTCAAGAAAATTCATGGGATGTCAATACAAACGGTGAGTAAATTGTAGTTTTGCGAAGTAATATTGCACTGCAAATATACCAACAATCAATGCAAACGCGAGACAGTTTGCAGACTTCTTGAGGAAATCATGAAAGCAATCAAAACCCCGAAAATACCCTCATCAATCAAATACCCAGACTTTGGCTCAAAAGAGATTCGCAATCTTTTTTTGATCGACAAGAATATCACATTTCTGAATAATGGATCATTTGGCGCAACACCGGCTATTGTACTGGAATATCAGGATGCCATTCGTCAACGCATGGAATCACAACCCGTGAATTTCGTGGTGCAACAATTGCCTGTTTTACTCAGAGAATCTCTTCAAAAGATTGCCCCATTTCTCGGTGCGAATGCGGATGACCTTGCTTTTGTGGACAATGCCACAACAGGTGCGAATACGGTTATTCAATCGCTGATGCATACATGGAAGAAAGGTGATGAAATTCTCACCACAAATCATGTATATGGCGCCGTACGAACAACGCTTCAGCATGCCACATCGATCATTGGTGCAAAACTCATTGAAGCGCATATTCCATTTCCACTTCAGGATGAACAAGAATGCGTGGATGCAATCATTCGACATCTCAATAAGAAAACGAAGCTTTTGGTAATTGATCATATCACTTCGCCAACGGGAATCATCTTTCCGATTGAAGCAATGATCCATGAGTGTAAGAAAAGAGGAATTCCCGTATTCGTGGATGGTGCTCATGCACCCGGCATGATACCTTTGAATTTGAATGAACTAGATGCTGATTGGTATACAGGAAATTGTCATAAATGGCTCTATGCACCAAAAGGATGCGCAATACTTTGGACACATCCGAAGCATCAGCACATGATGCATCCAACAGTGATTTCTCATGGATATTTACAGGGCTATAAGCAGGAGTTTGATTGGACAGGAACCAAGGATCACAGCGCTTATATTTGTGCACCATTCGGAATGGCCTTGCATAATGCCATGGGCTCGGAATTTCTCATGCAGGCTTTTCATGCGAAAGCAATTGCGATGCGAAATATGATAGCCGAGTCATGGAAAACACCAATTCCATCACCCGATTCCATGATTGGTTCACTTGCTTCCATCGAAGCACCCAAACATCTGCAATATGATGGTGAAGATGCCTTGCTATATGCACAAGCTTTGCACGATATTCTTTGGAATGAACATAAGATAGAAATCCCCGTGATACCCTTTCAAGGAAAAATATGGATTCGCATTTCGGTGCAAGTGTTCAATAGATTCAAAGACTATATGCATCTTGCTGAAGTGGTACCGACAATCAAGAAATCAGAAGTAAAAAAGATGTTGAAAACATTGAAATCCTGACACCAATTCTTCTTCGTAAATTACACGCAAAAAAACCCGAGTAAATCATGATTCGCTTCATATCCGTATTGACAATTCTTATTGCTTCATTATCCATTTCCTCTGCTCAGGAATCTGTTTGGATGAGATATCCCGCAATATCCCCTGATGGATCCATGATTGCATTTGCATTTCAGGGAGATCTGTGGGTTGTATCCGCAAAAGGCGGAAAGGCAGATCGCATAACGAATAATGATGCCTATGATGTATCACCTGTTTGGTCACCCGATGGTAAGAATATTGCTTTCGCATCTGACAGACATGGCAATATGGATATCTTCATCATGTCTAGCAAAGGTGGCACACCGCGCAGACTCACTTTCCATTCATCAAATGAAGTTCCATCTGCATTTTCTCATGATGGATCTTCCATCTATGTTTCGACACATATTCAAGATTCTCCAAAGAATAGTCAATTTCCATCCGGTGGTATGGGCGAGCTTTATTCAATATCTGTAAAGGATGGAAAAAGGTCGCAAGTATTTACAACACCGGCGGAAGAAATTGCAGTGGATCCCAAGGGAAATTTCCTTGTCTATCAAGATAAAAGAGGCGGAGAAAATTATTGGAGAAAACATCATACATCATCCATCGCGCGCGATATATGGATGGTGAATCTCAAAGACAAAACACATAAGGCATTGATAGAGCATTCTGCGGAAGATCGTGAACCTATTATCTCTACTGATGGAAAGACATGTTATTTCTTATCAGAACGATCCGGCTCATTCAATGTATGCTCTTTCCCGATTGATAATCCTTCCAATGTGAAACAATTAACTACATTCACGAAGCATCCCATTCGCTTTTTGAGCGGAGATAATCAGGGTAATTTGTGTTTTAATTATCATGGTGGAATCTATACTTTTGATACCAAGGTTCAAGGCGCACAACCCGTTCAAATTTCGATTGATATCATCAATGATTCTCGAAGAAATGACATTGCATATAAAATGATGAATCAAGGTGCGACAGAGATGGCATTGTCACCGAGTGGGAAGGAAGTCGCATTTGTAATTCGAGGTGAGATATTTGTAACGGCGGTTGATCATGATGTCACTAAACGCATCACGAATACTCCGGGACAAGAACGATCTGTGAGTTTTTCTCCCGATGGTAAATCTTTGCTCTATGCCGGCGAGAGAAATGGCTCATGGAATGTATATCAGACAAGTTTGACACGCAAGAGTGAACCATTCTTTTATCGTTCAACGGTATTGGAAGAGAAAGCGATTGTGGAAACAGCAAAGGATGAATTTCAACCGCGTTATTCACCAGATGGCAAAGAAGTAGCTTTCCTGGAAAACCGTGTTGTTTTAAAAGTGAAGAATCTTGCCGGGAATGCTGTCCGACTTATTGTAGATAGCACATATAACTATTCCTATAGCGATGGTGATCAATGGTATGAATGGTCGCCCGATGGCAAATGGTTTCTTGTTTCAATCATTGACAAAGATCGCTGGGTGGATGAAGTAGGTATAATCGATGCGCAAGGGAAAGGTCCGATACAAAATGTGACACAAAGCGGTTATAGCGATAATCAGCCCAAATGGTCCAAAAATGGAAAACTATTTATTTATTCCAGTGATAAATCCGGATTCAGAAGTCATGGCTCTTGGGGTGCCGAGAGTGATGTCTATGGTACATTTCTCACGCAAGATGCATTCGAACGATTCAAACTCAGCAAAGATGAATTTGAATTATTGAAGATGAGAGAGAAGGATGAGGAATTATCTTTTGATGAACAACGAAAAAAAGACTCACTTGAAAAGGAGAGAAAAAAAGGTAATGTAAGTGTTGAAGTTTCTGAACCAATCACAATTGATTTTGACAGATTGGAAGAGCGCACGATGCGATTCACTATTCACTCTTCGAATCTTGCGGATTATGTTTTGTCACCCGATGGCGAAAGACTCTATTATCTCTCTCGTTTTGAAAAGGGATATGATATCTGGGTGCAAAAATTCCGTGAAAAAGAAACCAAACTCCTCGCCAAATTGGGAGCGGGTTCGGGAGCACTGGAACAGAGTCCTGATGGTCGATTTCTATATGTGATTTCCGATGGAAAGATCACTCGCATTGATACGAGCAATGGAACTCAGAAAGCGATTGCATTCAAAGCGGAGATGGAACTCAATGCTCCTGCTGAAAGAGCATATATGTTTGACCATTCATGGAGACAGGCGCGCGAGAAATTCTATGTGACAGATCTGCATGGTGTGGATTGGAATTTTTATCGTCAGGCTTATGAGCCATTTCTTTCATCTATCGATAACAATTATGATTTTGCGGAATTGCTCAGTGAATTATTGGGTGAATTAAATGCATCACATACGGGAAGTGGATATAGAGCGCAGTACTCAGATGAGATTCGTGATCAAACTGCTGTGTTTGGTGCATTCTGGGATGAACAGTATCAAGGACCAGGTATCAAGATTCTTGAAATCATTGCCAAATCCCCTCTGGATCATCCAAAGAAAATCTATAAGCCGGGAATGATCATTGAGAAGATTGATGGCATGCCGATTAGTTTGTCCAATCTTGACATGATGATGAATCGTAAAGCGGATAAAACGGTATTGATTTCAGTATTCGATCCCGAGAAGAATAAACGCTTCGATGAAAGCATAAAAGCAATTTCATTCGGCATGCAGGAAGAATTGCTCTATCGCAGATGGGTATTGAATTGTCGAAAAATGGTTGATTCACTTTCCAAAGGTAAAGTTGGTTATGTTCATGTGCGCGGAATGAATAGTGAAAGTTTCCGCGAAGCATATTCCGAAGTGCTTGGCAGACATGTAGACAAAGTTGGTATAATCATCGATACGCGTTTCAATGGTGGAGGTTGGTTACATGATGATCTTGCAACATTACTCTCCGGAAAACAATATGTGAAGCTCGTTCCCCGTGGACAATTGATTGGTTCTGAACCACAAAACAAATGGCAGAGAAAATCAGTTGTATTGATGAATGAAAGTAATTATTCCGATGCGCATTTTTTCCCTTGGACATATAAGCAATTGAATATCGGTCCGCTCATCGGTATGCCCGTTCCCGGAACTGCAACTGCAGTATGGTGGGAAACACAAATCGATCCGACAATCTATTTCGGTATTCCACAAGTTGGTACAATCGGCAATGATGGAAAATATCTTGAGAATAATCAACTCGAACCAGATATCAAAGTCATGAATCTACCGGAAGATTATGCGAATGGAATCGATAAACAGATACGCGTGGCGGTGGAAGAGATGTTGAAGTAATACACTCCTCGGCTCCGCTCGGTGAGCATTGTTTGGATTGGAAAGAAAATGTTATATCTGACACCTCCGGTGTCATTGTTGAAGGTAGGACTTACATGGCTAAGTTTATTTGACACCTCTGGTGTCTTAACACCTTCACCTATCTCGATCAAATGAAGCTGCACTGTATATTGACCCCAGCGGGGTCAGATAACCCTAGCCGTGATAATACATCTCCGGTCTTCTATCTACAAAAATATCATTCACCGAATTGAATGCTTTATTGCGTGTTTCTTGGGGATTGATTTCGGCATGAATGAGTTCTTCATTGCCGAATGATGCCATTCCGATGCGCTCACCGAGATAATCATAGATTGCGGATTCGCCTCGGAAGAGCAATGTTTCGCCGTCAAGTGATTCTTCTCCCACGCGATTTGCGACTGCAACATATACTCTATTTTCAATTGCTCGTGCTGGAAATACTTTACCGGAAAGTGTGGTAACGAGATTTGAAGGACATACTATTATATCAGCTCCTTGAAGAGCAAGAGTTCTTGCGGCTTCGGGGAATCGCCAATCATAACAAATCATGATGCCAATATTATAATCATGTTTGACATCATGCACACAAAAGAATCCTGTATTTCCCTGTTCAAAGATGAGATGCTCTTTATAAAAAAGATGTGTTTTTCGAT
This sequence comes from Kapaibacterium sp. (SeqCode), assembly GCA_044360565.1. Lineage (GTDB taxonomy): Bacteria > Bacteroidota > Ignavibacteria > Kapaibacteriales > UBA961 > UBA961. The sequence continues at coordinate 6,633 of JBIKKD010000018.1, read as the reverse complement.
ATACTCTTGATTGGGTGGCATCCGGCATGAATATGCCAGCAGAATTATAGAGTAAATCCCCTTCTTTTTCAGGAAAACCAATTACTATTATTGTATCGGACTTCGTGGCTTTCTCTTGAATATCGATTAACTCGATTGATTCATTCCATATCAAAGCATGAGGAATGAGATCCGACTTTTCTGTAAAGAAGTATCCACTCGTGGCAAGTTCCGGAAATACCAGAAGATCCGTTTCAACGCTATTGATTGTTCTATGTATGAAATCTAGGTTAGATGCAGTGTCTGCATATTTCGGGAAAGATTGTACTATTGTAGTGACCATGAATGATATCTCCTAATGACTCGTGCAATATAGTAAAGTGTATCCATCGCATGACAAATATCATAGTATGATTGACATATAACGATGAATTTAGTAGGGCAATACAAAGACAATATCATGAAACAAGATTCAATCACTCAAGGAATACAATGCGCGCATTGCGGTGAACAATGCGATAGGGATCATATTGTTACAAATGATTTGTACTTCTGTTGTGAAGGTTGTAAAACAGTATATGATTTACTTTCAGAACATGATCTCTGTGGATACTATTCTATGGATGATCCGGAGGTGATATCGCTGAAACATCTCGGGCACAAAAGTATGGAACGATTCGCATTTTTGGATGATTCAGCAATCGTGGATTCTTTGCTCGAATATCAATTGGATGGGAAAGCACAATTGACTTTGAAATTGCCTTCCGTGCATTGTGCTTCATGCTTATGGCTGCTCGAAAAACTCCCTTTCATCAATCCCGGAATCATTCGCTCTAGATTGCAACTCGCAGGGAAAAGTATCACGATCTATTATGATAAAGAGCAAACATCACTAAGATCAATCATTGAATTATTGACCATGCTTGGTTATGAACCTGAGCTCTCAATGGCAACCGTACATAAAGAGGGACAAGTCAATAGCAATAGAACAATGTATATCAGACTCGCTGTTGCTGGATTTGCATTTGGCAATACGATGCTCTTTAGTTTGCCGGGATATTTCGATGAAGGTATGAATCTCATGGCTTCACACTTTTCCATATTATTCTCGGGATTGAATCTTCTCTTTTCTTTGCCTGTCATACTCTATAGCGCACTACCATTCTTCAAGAATGCATTCGCAGGTTTTCGCAGTAAAACAATGAATCTTGATATTCCGATTTCCATGGGTATCATCGCACTGTATGGAAGAAGTCTCTATGAGATTTTCTCCAATAGCGGACCCGGCTTCATGGATTCGTTCACAGGACTCGTCTTCTTTTTACTTATCGGTAGACTCTTTCAAAAGAAATCATTCGATGCATTGGAGTTTGACAGAGATCAATCCTCCTTCATTCCTCTTCAGTGCACCGTACTAGAAGGCGAAAAGGAAATAAGCAAACCCGTTTCATCAATCAACATTGGTGATGCGCTAGTTATCCATAATCAAGAAATCATTCCTGCTGATTCCAAATTGCTTTCCGCAATCGGTCACATAGACTATAGTTTTATTACGGGTGAATCAACTCCCGTTGAATTGATAAAAGGCGGGATGATCTATGCCGGCGCACGAGTGCTTGGACCAACACTCAAAGTGGAAGTCAAAAGAGAAGTTTCAAGAAGTGCATTACTTCGCATGTGGAATGCAGAACCAGTGTCAAAATCCGAATCCAAGCTCTTGCTTGTTTCAGGAGTCTTCGCTAAATATTTCACCGTATTTACTATTGGACTTGCCATTATTGGTGGCATGTTGTATTTACCCGACATATCTTCCGCAATAAATGTATTCACATCTGTTCTCATCATTGCTTGTCCATGTGCTTTGACATTGGCCGGACCGTTCACGCTTGGTAATATTATGCGTCTTTCCGCTAAGAAAGGTGTATACTTCAAGAATCCTGAAACGGTAATGGAGTTTGGATCGGGGAGTTCTATTGTGTTTGATAAAACCGGAACATTGACTTCAAGTCTGGAAGGTCAAGTTGAATATGAAGGAAATGTATTGCTTAGGGATGATATTGAAATGATCATAACCGGTTGCCTTGCTTCAACTCATCCAAAAAGTAGAATGATAGCTGCTTGGCTGTCGAAGAGAAATGATATAGGTAATCTTGTTGGAATTCGTTGTGATATGTTCAAAGAAATACCGGGTAGTGGTTGGATATCTCATTTTCGTGGACATGAAATACAAATTGGCTCATCGGAATTCATCAAGCAAACAAATGAGAGTGGCGTGTTCTTGAGTATCGATGGAATACAATATGGTAGATTCATGATTCATGAAGGACCTCGCAAAGGAATTCTTCCAATGCTCAAACGATTAAAGGATGATGTCAAAATCACAACTTATTTATTGTCCGGCGATGATGATAGACATGCATATCATTATGAATCAGGTTTCGAAGGAGAACATTCATTGCGCTTTCATCAAAGCCCTGAACAAAAAGCACAATTCATTGATGCACTACATGCACAAACTGATGATGAAGTGATTGTGATGGTAGGCGATGGAATAAATGATGCAGGTGCATTGAAAAAAAGCAATGTCGGAATTGCTGTTACAGAACATATCTCATCATTCACGCCCGGTTGTGATATAGTGATGAGTTCAAAAGTATTGCCATATTTTGATATGCTAAAGAATTATGCTCAATCCGGTTCAAGCATCATCATCGGTGCATTCATCATATCGGTGATATACAATGCAATTGGATTGACATTGGCTTTGATGGGACTCCTCACGCCACTGATCACGGCGATACTCATGCCTGTAAGTTCACTTACCGTGATAGGTTTTTCAATTGGCATGACCTCATGGAAGGCAAGACATATTCCAAATGCGGAGTCTGAATAATGGAAGTGATATTCATGCTGATTGGTTTCAGTGTATTGGTTGCAGGTGGTTTTCTCATCGCTTTCACATGGGCGGTGAAAACAGGACAATTCGATGATAGAACTACACCCGCTATTCGGATGCTCTTTGATGATCAAAAAGATGAGGATATTTCTAAAGAATAAATGTGAGTTATACATTGGAATCCGTATGATTGTATGCAGATTCATTTAATACAGCAGAGATTATCATGAATGATACAGTTGAACTTAAAAAACTCGTGAAAGACACATATAGTCAGATTGCAGAACAAAGCAAAGAACAGAATGCAGCATCATGCTGCGGAGCAGGCGGGTGTTCAACAATTGATTATGCAGTCTTCGCCGAAGATTATTCCACGCTCAGTGGTTATCATCAAGATGCTGATTTGGGATTGGGTTGTGGACTCCCAACGGAATTCGCGCAAATCAAACCCGGTGATACTGTTTTGGATCTAGGTTCCGGAGCAGGGAATGATTGTTTCATCGCAAGAGCAATCACAGGCGAAACGGGTAAAGTGATTGGTTTGGACATGACGCCAACAATGATTGAAAAGGCGCGTAATAATGCAGATGCTCTAGGCTTCAATAATGTGGAATTTCGATTGGGTGATATTGAGCATATGCCAATAGCCGCTGATAGAATAGATGTGATTGTCAGCAATTGCGTATTGAATCTCGTTCCCGACAAACAAACAGCATTCAAGGAAATGTTTCGTGTATTAAAGTTGGGTGGACATTTTTCTGTTTCGGATATTGTTCTCGATGGAAATCTTCCTAATCAACTCAAAAATGCTGCCGAAATGTATGCAGGTTGTGTTTCCGGTGCGATTCAAAAAACTGATTATATGCAACAATTGTCTGATGCAGGTTTTGTTGATCTCATCATTCAAAAAGAAAAGAAGATTAATCTTCCGGATGATATTCTTTCTGACTATTTATCCGCCGATGAAATCGTGGAATTCAAAAACGGAAATGATGCCATTCTCAGCATCACCGTATATGGAAAAAAACCTGAAAACTCATCATGTTCATCCAGTGATGGTTCTTGTTGCTGATGTATTGATCAATTCAGCAATGCGCAATGCCTCCATTGCCTCATGTGCGGTTACCGCAATCGGATCGCCATGAGCAATGGAGCGAATGAATGCTGAATGTTCTTCCGCTATTGCATTGATTGAAGGAATCGGGGGTTGTTCGAAAAGTATGGCTTTGCTTTGATTGCCGGCATCTATTTCACCGAGCATCATAGCGGGAATTGCAATGTTTGGTATTTCATTTTCCTGGGCAAGTCGATAGACATCCACTGAGGGTTTTGCGAAGTCGATGGACATATAACCACTCTTCTGAAACACACGCATTTTACGCATTGGTTGAGCAGATATGCGTGATGCTGTGATATTTGCAACACAACCATTTTCAAAAGTGATGCGCGCATTTGCGATGTCTGCAGTTTCAGTCAATACCGAAACCGAATTCGCATCCACATGCTTGACGGGAGATTTCACCATCCATAGAACAATATCAATATCATGAATCATCAAATCATGAATCACGCTTACATCGGTTGCTCTTGGTTTGAATTGCGCGAGACGATGTGCCTCAATGAATAAAGGCTCGATGGAATATGATTGCAATGACATCAAAGCAGGATTGAATCGCTCAACATGTCCCACTTGTACAATCACCTTGTTCTCTTCGGCAAGCCTGATCAGTTCAACCGCTTCTTGATAGGTTGATGTGATGGGTTTTTCTATGAAGCAATGTTTACCGGCATTGATTGCTTTCTTTGCAATTTCATAGTGCGCTTTTGTCGAAGCTGAAATAATCACGGCATCAGATTCAGATATTGCCATATCAATGGATTCGTGAATCGGAATATCCAATTCTTTGGAAACATATGCGGAGCGTTCAGGACTCGCGTCCGAAATACCAATGAGTTCAATATCAGTTCTCTGCTTCAATAATCTCGCATGAATCATTCCAAGATGTCCAATGCCAATGACTGAAATTTTCATGGAAGATCTCCTTCTTTGATCATGCATGCGCAGAGTGCTGCAACACCTTCTTTCCTACCGGCAAAACCAATTGTCTCATTTGTGGTAGCTTTGATGGATACTCGCTGAAATGGCAATCCGGACATGGATGCAATCTCCAACCGCATTGCTTCTTTATACGGTTTGATCTTCGGAGCTTCCAAAATCAAAGTGATATCAATATTCACTGGAACATATCCATGTTCTGCCAGTAATTGGATTGCATGCTCGACAAACATCCTGCTTGGTGCATTTTTCCATCTCGGATCAGTATCCGGAAAATGTTCCCCGATATCACCCAAACCTGCCGCCCCAAGCAATGCATCGCATAATGCATGCAAGACAACATCGCCATCGCTATGTGCAACAGATCCCAATGGTGAGTCAATCGTCACACCGCCGAGAACCAAAGATTCACCTTCAGCCAAGCGGTGAACATCATATCCAATGCCAATCATGATCATATCCAAGTAATGTGACCGCAATTTAGAAAAATACATGGAGAGGATTGGCAATAGAACAAAGACATCTTACTGACACAATAACAGTAAATGCGACATAATGACAGTGCGGATTGTAAAATTGTCAAGGTATTTGACAAATTTACAGCCAGAAATTTCAAAAAACGCCAAAATTATCAATTGGCACAGTATTCGTATACAGTGTCTTCGACCATGCGCAAGGTTATTTCCCGAAAGGGATAAAGGATTTACAATTTCACAGTAATAGAAAAGGAATACGATCATGTCTATGCTCACATTCGAACCATTCCGTGGATTTGACACCGTAACGCGTCGCATGTTTGACACTATGTCCGAAATGAATCGCAATGTCAAACAACAAGTAGAACAATTCTCACCAAGAGTTGACATCGCAGAAACAGAAAAGGCAATTTCACTTCATGTTGAAATTCCCGGCGTGCAAAAAGATGATGTAAAAATCTCAATCAATGAAGATCGCATCTTGAGTATTCGCGGAGAAAAGAAACAAAGAGAAACAATTGAAGGTCAGCAATTTGTAAGAGTGGAAAGTCACTTTGGAACATTTGCTCGTTCATTCACGCTTTCAGACTCCATTGACATCAATGGTATTCAGGCAGAATTCAATAATGGCATACTACAAATTACATTGCCAAAAGTTGAACCCGAAAAACCAAAGAGCATCGAAGTGCCAATTGCTTGATGAGATTCATCCAACCGGAAATCATTATTAACATCATACCATAATTAGAGGTAATTCAAGATGGGTAAAACTATCGGCATCGACTTAGGAACCACCAATTCCTGTGTATCAGTAATGGAAAACGGACAACCCGTTGTCATTGCAAATAGTGAAGGTACACGCACCACACCATCCGTTGTGGGTTTTACAAAAAGTGGTGAGCGTCTGGTTGGTCAACAAGCAAAAAGACAGGCAGTCACCAATCCAAAAAACACTGTGTATTCCGTGAAGAGATTCATGGGTCGCAGAATGGATGAAGTCGGCGAAGAAACCAAATTGGTTCCATATACCGTAAAAGGTGGCGACAATAATACCGCACAAGTGGATATTGATGGTCGACTCTATTCACCACCGGAAGTTTCCGCGATGATTTTGCAGAAAATGAAGCAAACAGCGGAAGATTATCTAGGACAAAAAGTAACAGATGCAGTAATCACCGTTCCTGCATATTTCAATGATGCTCAAAGACAAGCAACAAAAGATGCGG
>JBIKKD010000287.1:0-4163 GCA_044360565.1 Kapaibacterium sp. (SeqCode) | reverse complement strand
GAGTCCGACCCGTCGTTGCATTCAGCTGGCAGAGTTCATCAGCAAAAGACCTGCAATGCAGGATGATCGATTGTCTGATTTGAATTTTGGTGCATGGGAAAGAAAAAAATGGGAAGAGATCGATGAACAGGAGCTTCAGGAATGGATGCGCGATGTTGTTTTTCATTCCGTTCCCGAAGGTGAATCTTATGAACAACTGATTTTGCGGGTAAAAGACTTCTTTGAGGATATCATCACAAAGAATTATAAAACAGTCGTGATCTCAACCCATGCAAGTGTGATTCGAGCCATTCTGTCATATGTACTTGAGATTCCATATCAAAGAACTTTCGACATTCACATTGCTTTTGGAAGCATCACAAAGATCAGCACGGATGGCGAATCTGTCACCGTGGAATATATAAATCGCGTTTAACTGAAGAATCAAGCATGCAATCCATCTATGATGATTTCACCGAAGAATTTGTTACTTCGGGCTCAAAGCAATCGAATGCAATGTTGGACTGGGTATTGATCCTGGTTACAACATTGCTTTTTGCAATGGGTTTGATTTCAATTTATAGTGCCACATATGATGCAGGCATGAGTGAGTATTTCACAAAGCAATTATTATTCGGGATTGTTGGGGGCGGTGTCATGATCGCAATCATGTTCATGCCTGAACGATGGCTCTTCGACTATGCCTATATTCTGTATGGCATTGCAATGCTCCTGCTAATTGCGGTTATCGTGATTGGAAAAACAGTCTATGGTTCGAAGAGTTGGTTAACAATCGGTCCAATCACATTTCAGCCATCTGAATTCGGGAAAATCGCCACGCTTTTGGCTGTTGCCCGCTCCATTTCCTCTAGAGGAAGAGACCTTAGCAATTGGAGCGATCTGATCATGCCGATCATATTATTTGCGATTCCAATTGGACTCATCATGTTGGAGCCTGACTTTGGAAGTGCTTCCGTTTATGGTGTGATGCTCCTCGGCATGATGTTTTGGGGTGGCGCCAGCCTTAATCTCATCACATTTCTTGTGGGAGCTCCAATTTCGGTGATTATGGGTTTTATAGGAAGAGAATGGGTATTTGTCTCATCCATCATCACTGCATCTGTCCCAATGTTCTTGAAAAGGGATCTCATGAAAGCATTGGCAATGCTCCTGGTTTTCATAGCGATTGGATTCTCTTCTCGATATGTGTACGGGGTATTGAAACCTCATCAGCAAAGCCGTATTCAGACTTTTCTCAACCCTGATAATGATCCAAGAGGAAGGGGCTATCATGTGATTCAATCCATCATGGCTGTTGGAAGCGGTGGAGTTACGGGTAAGGGATTCCTGCATGGAACGCAAACGCAATTGCGATATATTCCGAAACAATGGACAGATTTTATTTTCTGCGTTCCAACAGAAGAATTTGGTTTTGTTGGAGGAGTCTTGGTCATTGGACTATTGGCAATTCTCATCCTGCAGTGTATTGCCATTGCAAGACAATCGGGCAATGCATTTGGTTCTTTGTTAAGCGCTTCCGTGGGAATAATCTTTTTCTATCATGCAACGGTGAATATCGGTATGGCAATCGGGGCATTTCCCGTAATGGGGATTCCACTTCCATTCTTAAGTGCCGGTGGTTCAGCACTCGTGATGAATATGGCATCTGTAGGAATAGTACTGAATGTATATAGAAATAGAAGAAAAGTCGGTAGAAAACATATCTGATTCAGACTGTTTGATTATTGATAATTTTTCTTTTGATCCCCGGAATCAGGGGTGGGGAAATGCTGATATTCTGTAGTCCCAATGAGAGTAATGTATCAGTTGCATCAGGAAATCCTGCAAGTTCTCCGCAGAGAGATATATCTTTTCCGGCTTGTTTACAATCCTTGACTATAGTACCTATGAGCTTGAATACGATGGGGTGGAAGATATCATAAATATCGGCAACATGTTCATTGATTCTATCCGAGGCAAGTATATACTGCGTGAGATCATTTGTACCAATGCTGAAAAAATCACAATGCTTGAAATAGGATTCAATATCCAATGCTGATGCGGGCGTTTCAATCATAATACCAAAGGGTAAATGCGGATCGTACAGAAAACCTTCTTGATCCAATTCTCTTTTACACTCCTCTAGTAATTCCTTGGTTTGAAGCACCTCAGACACATTCGTGATCATCGGTAACATAAGCTTGACATTTTTTGTTTTTGAAGCCTTGATTATTGCTCGCAATTGTGTTTTGAATATATCCTTTCTCTTGAGTAAAAAACGAATGCCTCTTACTCCCAAAGCAGGATTTTCTTCTTTTGGTAAACCTTCCGCAAATTTATCCGAACCTATGTCAAAGGCTCGAATTGTGCAGAATTCAGGATATACTTTTTTTGCACAAGTTGAATACCATTCCACTTGAGCATCCTCATCGGGAATTCTCCCATAGCGTGCAATTTGAAATTCTGATCTGAGTAGTCCAATTCCTTCGGCACCATTTGCTATGGCTTCATCGATATCTGTCAATGAATCGATATTTGCTGAGATGCAAATATGTGTTCCTTTCTCTGTCTTCGATTCCAAATGAGCAAGATCACCCAATGAAGCGCGGTATTGAATCTCTTCAATGCTTCTTTGTTGATACTGACTCAATGTTTCTTCTGTGGGATTTACAATCAGGATGCCATTATTGCCATCCAAAATGATTGTATCACCGGTTCTGACTTTATGCACGATATCATTGATGCCAATGACAGAAGTCATTGAAAGGGAGCGAGACAAAATTGATGCATGTGATGCGATCCCTCCGATTTCAGTCGCAAATCCTTTGCAATCTTGCTGCTTGAAAGTCATGATATCGGTGGGTGTGATCGATGTTGCAATGACAATGCTATCTTCACATACTTGATGACTGATGGTTTTATTACGCAATGCGGAAAGCAATTGTGAACTTACATGGTCAAAATCCACAGCTCTTTCACTGAGTATGGGATCTTTTGCCAGTAGAAAAAATTGCTTCTGTGCATTGAAATTATGGAAGATTGCATTTTCGGCGGAATACCCTTCCTGGATTTTCTTTCGTATGGATTCATGCATGTCTGAATCCATGAGAATCATGGAATATGTCTCAAGAATATGAGACATGGCAGGAAATTGCTCACGGCTAATCGAGATGATATGCTCGAATTGTTGTTCACTCTTAATCACTGCTTGTGAAAATCGATCAAGTTCATCCGGAATTTGATCAATTGAGATATGCTCTTGATAGTCTCCGATCAAATCATTGTGAATGACTATAGCAGTGCCCTTCACAATACCGCGAGAGGCAGGTATTCCGTGAAAGTATTGTTCTGAATATTGACTATTTGCAATATGTAGAGGTGCTTTGGGCAAATTGAACTCAATGTTTATAGCTGATAGCGTAAACCGATCACCCCTTTAGTGGATCGAATGGATACAATATACATTCCTGAACTGAAGTGTGGAAGTTTCTTTTCAATCAATTCACCGGAAGCTATTGATATATTGTCAGAATGAATCAAAGAACCTCGAATATCATGAATCAACATGGAAACTTGCTCTTCAATACCACTTTTGATTGAAAGATATTGCTCATCTCCAAATCCACGAATATATGCTTGCATGGTTGGCATTGATTCTTCTATGGAAAGATATGATCCTGAAACGGTGTCTGTCTCCATCAAAACATCAGAATTCGGATCAATGATTGCTTTAACAAGTGGAGATTGAAGTTTGATGAATCCTTCATGACTTGAATTCTTGACAATTCCGCGATATATGACTGTATCGGTCTTACCTATGAATCGAATCGAAAGAGGGAATTGAAAAGTTGCAGGAATAGCATTGCCTGCTTGTACTTGATTGATCACAAAGTGAACATAGGTTTCATTTTGCGCATTGACATGCTCTCTCAGAGTAGAAAATTTCACGACCGGATGACCTCTTTTCATGAGCCATTGATCAAAAAATACATCATAGTCAATCGGTGGATTCGGAGCTTCTTGTTTGAATATGTTCTTAAATTCCTCCGTATTGGCATTGCCATAAGCATATCGATTCAAATATGTGCGCAATACTGGATAGAATACATCATCACCAAGCATTGTGCGAAGCATGTGATAGACCCAACTTGCTTTTGCATAAGTAGTTGCGTAATTGAATAAGT
>JBIKKD010000152.1:0-4176 GCA_044360565.1 Kapaibacterium sp. (SeqCode) | reverse complement strand
AGGCATGAACCGGATTGTGCCGTAAAGAAAGCAGTTGAAGAAGAATTGATCGATCCGGAACGCTATATCAGTTATCTGCAGATCGTTGAGAGCTTGGAAGAATAGTCCTCTCATTTTCGTAGTTTTATAATACAAACCACGGAGAAGTGCGAGAGTGGTTGAATCGGACGGTCTCGAAAACCGTTATAGGAGCAATCCTATCGAGGGTTCGAATCCCTCCTTCTCCGCAACCCTAGTTGTAGATGAAATTGTTTGACCGGTGATTACTATGAGTAGTCATCGGTTTTTTATTGGACTTGGTATTGTTGGGTAGGTATAATTCTTGTACTAACTGTATTGTATTCTATGTAGTTATAGTAATATCAGTAGTATTACCGACCTCATCACATCATCACATTCGCATCATCAAAGTTCACATTCTACACAGTCTCATTCATCGGTATTGAAAGGGGTAAATCAATAAAAAAGTGGTAATTACAGTATCTAATTCGTAACCTTTTGGTCATACTGTGAAAAAGGAGACCAATTTCCCTAAAAGCGATGATATATAAGGATAGTTGGGTATTTGAATTTTGGGGAAAACGACTTGATACTGAACACTTTTGGTGACTTTTACAGTAACCTATTTGGTGATGAAATAAATTCGAAAATGACCTTGCCCTTTTTGTTATACACAAACAAAGTCAAGATATATAAGGAAATATCAAGATAACACTAACAACAATGCCTCTACATTGCCATTTGCATTGTATTTTCGACCACAGTGAAAAATTCCAAACCACTACTCATTAGTAAACTTTAACAGACTTGTTTGTTAATCCTTTAGCACACACTTATACTCCGGTAACATCATGCTTCGAAATACGCTGCACTATTTGACAGTACTCATATTAAGTACTTCCCTATTATTTATCGGTTGTTCTGATCATCCATCAAATTCCATACATGATGATCATGGCACCATTCAAGTTTCAATTGATCATGTATTTGATTCTGCACCTTTCATTTTCAACAAAGCATATTCACTTCCAAATGGTGAATCAGTGAAAGGAACAATGTTGAAATATTATGTTAGTAATATCTCATTTGAAAAAGCAGATGGCTCCATTCATGTAATTCCTCAAGGTGAATCTTACTTTCTTATTGATGAATCAATTGAGAGTACCAAGAAGTTAATATTGGACCATATTCCATCCGGTACATATACCGCAATTCGATTTACCATTGGAGTTGATTCACTTCGTTCGACCATGGGACTCGAAAAAAGAAAAGGCATACTTGATATTGGTGCTGCTGCACAAGACATGTATTGGTCATGGAATTCCGGTTATATCCACTTGAAATTTGAAGGCACATTTACCGCTCCTTCAGCTTCAGGCGATATTCGATATCATGTTGGGGGTTTTGGTGGCTATTCATCTCCGACAATCAATGCCATTCGAAGTATCCGTTTATCTCTTACAGATGCTCCATTGGTGATTACGGGGAGTACGCAAAATTCATTGGCAATTTCAGCTGATTTGAAGAAAATGTTCACGGGACCAATCCCATTTTCAGTAGCAGAGAATTCATCCGTGATGTTTTCACCTTTTTGCGTGACAATAGCCGATAATTATGCCACTATGTTTTCTGTGGTAAATAAGGATTAATCAATGAGATTGATAGGAAATATATTGCTATTAGGATTCTGTGCCATTCTTCTGTCTTGCGGAGAAACCACACAGCCTGAGCAGTCATTTGATGTCACATTCACGGTTCCTTCTAATTTTCCTACACCTGTCTATGATGTATCAAATAATCCCATTACCAAAGATGGCTTCTTGCTTGGCAAGAAATTATTTTATGATGGAATTCTCTCGAAGGATGGATCGATTTCATGCGGAACTTGCCATATACAATCATCCGGATTTTCACAGCATGGACATGATCTCAGTCATGGAATTGCAGATCGATTGACTTTACGCAATACTCCCGGTATTCAGAATGTGGCATGGAAAAAGTTATTTCAATGGGATGGTGGAGTATTCAATCTTGATCTATTTGCCATAAATCCCATTACAGCTCATAATGAAATGGATGAAACCCTCGAGAATGTACTCATCAAATTGCGAAGACATTCTCAATATCCCGGATTGTTCAAATCTGCCTTTGGAACAGAAGAAATTACTACAGAGCGTTTTCTTAAAGCACTCTCCCAATTTCAATTGATGTTTATTTCTTCCGGCTCAAAGTATGATAAAGTCATGCGAAATGAAGGTACTACATTCACGAATGAAGAACAAGATGGTTATGCGGTATTCAAACAAAAATGCGCGACTTGCCATACTGAGCCATTATTCAGTGATGAATCCTTCAGAAATACAGGCCTTGCGGTCAGAAATCAGAATGATAAAGGAAGGGCTCTCATCACATTGAATGAAAAAGATGTCTATGCTTATATCGTGCCCTCATTACGAAATATCATGATTACCGCTCCATATATGCATGATGGTCGCTTCGACAATATCGATAAAGTGCTCAATCATTATGAAAAAGGCATGATTGATTCACCATATCTTGATTCTATTTTTAAGCAACAAAATCCTGCCGGAATAGCTCTTTCAGATAAAGACAAGACTGTATTAAAGGCATTCCTACATACACTAACAGATCAAGAGTTTCTGCAAAGAAGGATGCTATCAGAGTTTTAGGATGATTGTCATATCAATCTGACACCACACTTACACATCACACACAATGTAATACCACTGAGCATTGTCGTATATACACTTTACCAATAAAATATCAATGTTTTTAAATACCTCAAAAGATAGTATTAATCAAGGTTTATAGGTAATTGACGGATATTAGTTTTACCAGTCAAAAAAAGTTTGGCACGGCAAATGCATTATGTATTTCTGTGCGACGATACATACACAAAATCAACATATATTATCAGGGTTCGCACAACAATTTTCAATTCTATTTTCACATTTTGTATCAGGGTTTATTTTATGAAAAGCATCGTTTTTTTGCTCGCTTTTGTTGCAATGTCAACAACACTCTTTGCACAAAATCAAGTTTTGGGTCAGTCACCAAGAAGTGCAAAAATCTACACTAAACAAGTGAGCACTCATCAGGTTCTTGGTCAGTCACCAAGAAGCGCGAAGATTTATAATTCAGAATATGTTCCAGTTGCTGCTAAAGAAGAAGTGACTAGTCAAGAACAAGAATCAACACATTTGGTTTTGGGGCAATCACCAAGAAGCGCAAAGATTCATAATTCTACATATGTTCCAACACATATCGTACTTGGTCAATCACCAAGAAGCGCAATTGTCTATAATTCAGATGGATATGAATTGTGGAAGTATCGCAATGGCGTATTCAATATTTCATTGAAATCTGTTAAGTAACACTTTACACATTCTTCTGATAAGATGAAGAATGACTTTATTCCATCAGGGTTTTTTAAAATCAAGGGTAATTATGAAAAAGACTTGGATTGCTATTGCAATTACATTTTCACTTGGATTTATGGGTTGTGACAAAACTTCCAATCCTTTAGATGTCACAGAAAACAAATCTGATATTATTCAGCATCCCACTACTGTGGAAGCCATGCCAATCATGACAAGAATGAGCATTCCTGTAGAAGTGGTACTTGAATCATGTCTAAACTTAACTGCTGATCAAAAGAAAGTATGCAATGTGAATCGCAATGAATTTATTGAAATGAAGATATCGGAATCTGAACGCATCAAATCATTGGATGAAATTCAGAAAGCAAAGCAGAATAGACTGGAAATGTTGGATCACTATGATCCTGATTATGGACTCAAATTCAGATTAATTGAAACAGAATTTGAAGGTAAAAAACACTATGTGGAAGAGTATACATCCTTTTGGCTGAAAAGTCTCTCTCAAAGAGTATCCAATTCATTCCGTGAAGTCATGAATGACAGACAAAAGAGAATATGGAATGAATGGATTGTTCTGAATAAAAAGCCCTGTTAAAATCCATTTCTCGCAATTCTGCTTTTCTGTGTAATTTACATGACAGGCGATCAATTGCGAGTCTCACATGACACAAATATTCCTATTCGTAGTTTTATTCTGCTCTATCAGCATGCATTCACAGCAATCACTCATCGGGTATTTCCACAATTGGAATTCTCAAGATGTTGCATGGGTGCA
>JBIKKD010000151.1:0-4185 GCA_044360565.1 Kapaibacterium sp. (SeqCode) | reverse complement strand
TTTTGAGCAATGTCATTGAATATACATTCCTGAATTATTTAAGTTTTGCAATTCGTGCGGCTTCCGGAAACAAGGTGACTGCTTTTTTGATTTGTTTGTCATCCTCATAAGCAATTGGATAGAAACCTGAATTGCCAAAAATAGATCTTGCAATTGTTGCCTTGAGCATACTTTTCAGATATGATTTATCGGTAGTATAATTCGCATCATTCCATTGAATTTCTTTTGATTCAGCAAGAGTGCGGAATTCTTTAAGTAGTTCCTCGCTTACTTCGAATCCTTTTCTGAAAGTATTGAAATTGTCTTTATATGTCGTACGCAATGATGAACCTTGACCACGCAAATAGGTATCGGTAAATTCCCAGAAAAGATTTTTTCTGCGAATGGATACGCTGAGTGGAGTAATGGTATCTGGTTTTACAACATAATCAGGTGTGATTCCGCCGCCGCCATAAACTGTTCTTCCGCTGACGGTTTTAAACACAGGACGAGTTGAATCAGATGACTTTTTTGAATCTTGTGAATGCTCGATATTTTCTCCTTCTTCAACATCTTCGCGACCTTCTCCACGATAGTATTTGTCTTTATCGCCATAGGGTCTTTGAATAAGTCTTCCGGAAGGTGTATAATATCTTGAAATAGTAAGACGATAAGCTGAGCCATCTGGAAGAGGATATTGTTGTTGAACAAGTCCTTTGCCGAATGACACATCGCCGACAATCAATCCGCGATCGAGATCTTGCACTGCACCGGAAACGATTTCACTTGCGGAAGCAGAGCCACCATTGATCATCACGATGAGCGGAAGGTTTTCAAGATTTCCTCCATCGCCGGAGAAATAATCTTCATCAACTTCAGGTCTGCGACCTTTGGTATAGACGATCTTTTGTCCGCCTTTCAAAAATTCATCTGCCAATCTGAAGGCTTGATCCAAATATCCGCCTGGATTATTTCGAAGATCAAGAATGAGTCTTTTCATTCCTTCGGCACGAAGCTTTGTTGCGGCTTCCATGAATTCTGAATGAGTTGTCGCAGCAAAACGATTGATGGAAATCAAACCGATATCGGTTTTTTCAATCATGAATGATGCATCAACCGTATAGAGTGGAATCTTATCACGAGTGATGTCATAATCAATCAATTTTCCTTCGCCTGATCTTTTGATTCCAAGCTTCACGCGTGTGCCTTTTGGACCGCGCAATTTTTTAGGGACATCTTCTCTTGTCAAACCAATTGCAGTACTATCATTGATCTTCACGATTTTATCACCAGATTGAATACCTAATGCCTCGCTTGGACCACCACTGATTGGAGTGACGATTGTAATTGTATCTTTCACCACATCAAATTCAACCCCAATTCCCTCAAAACTCCCTTGGAAATCTTCGGTCACTTTTTTCATTTGATCGGCAGGAATATAAACCGAATGCGGATCCAATTCATTGAGCATTCCTCGTATTGCGGCTTCGGTAAGCTTTTTGGAATCCACATTCTCGACATACATCTGATTGGCACGATTGAGGACATCATTGAATTTTTTGACTTGATCATAAATCGAGTCATTCGACATCGCAGGGCGTGACATTGTACCGAGAAAAATTCCGATGCCTATGCAGGCACCGAAGATCAGTGCTTTTGTAATTTTCATAGAGTTATGCAATTGGGGATAAGTGTACGGCGCAATTTACGAGTTTATGGGCATTTACCTTCGATTGGGCTTAACCAACCCACAAATTCCCTAATTATTTCGTGCGCATGACGATTCGTACATGAGGATAGTGTGATTGACTTGAAAATCAATCTTTGAATCGATAGCCGACGCCCTTGACGGTTTCGATCAGATGGCCGTATCGGCCGAGTTTTTCACGGATTTTAGAGACATGAACATCCACAGTTCTGTCAACAACATAGACACTTTCACCCCAAATACGCTTGAGTAATGACTCACGGGGAAAGACTTTTCCGCGATTTGCGGCCAAAAATGCTAGTAATTCGAATTCTTTTTTTGGGAAGAATGATTCTTTTTCATCAATGCGAACAGTATAGTTCTGGCGATTGATCTCCAAAGTGTCTATTGTGAGAATTTCAGGTGCGGCGATGGTTTCTGTACGAACTTTTTCTGCGGCACGACGAAGGATGGTTTTGACTCTGGCCACCAATATGCGGGGGCTGACCGGCTTCTGAATATAATCATCAGCGCCAAGCTCAAGACCCAAAATTTGATCTATTTCCCCTGTTTTAGCGGTCAAAAAGATGATCGAAACTTGTGCCAATCCTGGAATGAGGCGAACCTGTCGGCAAACTTCGAAGCCATCAGGACCCGGCATCATGATATCAAGAATAATCAGATCCGGCTTGAATTCTCCCGCAACTTGAAGTGCAGAGTCTCCATCCGATGCGGTTGACACGGAATATCCCTCTTTTTCGAGATTATATCGAATGAGGTCTATGATATCTTCTTCATCATCTACTACGAGGATTTTCTTAAGCATATATAATCCGCATCATGAATGTACATGATAATATGCCAAATTATGGAATTGTGATGCTAAGCAAGGTTATGATTCGATAATACTGTCATCGAACCTTGAATGTGGCCATCGTGATGATTGCGAGGAGAATGCCTATGATATAGAATCTTGTGACGATTTTTGACTCATGCAATCCTGATTTCTCGAAATGATGATGGAGTGGAGACATCTTCAATAGTCTTTTTCCTTCTCCGTATTTCTTCTTGGAATATTTGAAATACAGCACTTGAATGATCACAGACAAGGTTTCGGCAAAGAAAACTCCGCCAAGAATGGGTAAAAGAAATTCTTTTTTGATGAGAATGCATAATCCACCAAGTGCACCACCCAATGCGAGAGAGCCGGTATCACCCATGAATACCTGAGCAGGGAATGAATTAAACCAAAGAAAACCAAGTGATGCACCCACCAATGCCGCACTGAATATGGTTAATTCATCAGCTCCACGAAGATGAAAGATATTGAGATATTGAGAGAAGACTGCATTGCCACTCACATAAGAGATTACGGCCAATGCGAGCGCTGCAATGCCAACAGTTCCAATTGCGAGACCATCCAAACCATCGGTGAGATTCACAGCATTTGAAGTTGCAGTGAGAATGAACATGATTGCGGGAATATACATCCATCCAAAATCAAAATGGATGTCCTTGGCGAATGGAACAGTGGTCAGCGTATTATATTGATCAAAATTATATGAGAACCATTCCGGATAGAAATAAATGGTGGAACCAACGATGAGTCCGACCAATAGTTGACCTATGATTTTATATCTACCTATCAATCCCTTTTTCATTTTCTTGATGACTTTCAAATAATCATCCAGAAAACCCACCGCGCCAAGTCCCAATGTTATGAATACAATGAGTATGACAAATGTATTCTGAATATTTGACCATAAAAGCGTTGGAATGATAACCGCTGAGAGTACGATTAATCCTCCCATGGTCGGTGTGCCGGCCTTGAGTGAATGATTGCCTGTTTCCTGCAATTCTGATTTTGCCTGTTCACCGATTTGCATGCGTTTGAGCATGCGTATGATCCAAGGACCGACAATGAACGATATCAATAATGCAGTGATTGTTGCCGCTGCAGATCTGAATGTTACATATTGAAAGACGCCAAATCCGGGGAGATTAAATGTTGTTCGAAGCCAAGAGGTCAAGAAATAAAGCATGCAATTGCCTCAAGAATGTTCTTTTATTGTACGGTAATATTGCCAATGTTCCAGCACTTTTTCAAGTTGAATTCCTCTCGATCCTTTGATGAGAACTATATCGCCGGACATGGCCTTTGCATGAATCAATCGAGCGCATTCTTCTGCTGTATCTGCATAAGTGATGCAATCATGCATGGAATCTTGAGAGGCCTTGAGTAATTCAGGACCGGTCAAGATACATTCATCGCAATAATCTACTACTTTGCTCAATAGATTTCGATGTTCTTCGCCGGAAGAATCCCCAAGTTCTCGCATATCTCCAAGAATTGCGATTCGTTTTCCTTTGGTGGGCATCGAAGACAATGTTTCGAGTGCAGTCATCATCGAAGCAGGATTGGCATTATAGGAATCATTTAAAACTATGATATCACCAAGCATGATTTTCGACATTCTTCCATAGCCTGTATATACAGGTGCTTCATAAGAGCGCAAGGA
>JBIKKD010000150.1:0-4217 GCA_044360565.1 Kapaibacterium sp. (SeqCode) | reverse complement strand
CGCTTCTTTGATATTACCATGATGGTCATTTCACTTGTGATTGGCATGGGTATTTTTCGTGCTCCTGCTACAGTTGCTCAAAGAGCGGGTAGTGAATTGATCTATTATGTCGCATGGATTACCGGTGGATTGATTGCTCTTTGCGGTGCCATTGGTTTCGCAGAAATTGGCAAGCGCATGCCTGTGAGCGGTGCATACTATTCGATTTTCTCAAAAGCATATTCTCCAACATTGGCATTTGCAATCAATATCATCATACTTGTTTCTAATTCTGCATCAATTGCGGGCGTTGCAATCATCGGGGCAGAATATGTGATGCCATATGCAATGGGCTTACCTAGCACAATCATTGCATCGGTATTCATCATAATGCTGTTTGGTTTGAATCTGCTTGGACTGAGAACCAGCGCCACAGTGCAGAATATCCTCATGGGAATTAAATTACTCATGCTTGGTGCAATCATTTCGGCATTGGGAATTTTGCCACCCACAGAAACAGTGACTGCAATACAATCACATTCAGGTGGAATGTGGGAATCCTTCGGTCTTGCACTTATCGCTGTTTCATTTACCTATGGTGGCTATCAACAAACAATCAATTTTGGTGGCGAGGTAAAAGATAATGGAAAGATGTTACCAAGAGCAATCATACTTGGAGTATTCATTATCGTCGGAATATATCTTCTTGCAAATCTTGCTTATGTGCAAGTGATTGGATTCAGTGAATTGGCACAATCCAAATTTATTGCAGCGATGATGATGGAGAAATTGTTTGGAAGCACCGCCGCAATGATCGTGAGTATGGTCATCGTGATATCTGTATTTGGCTATGTGAATATATCCATGCTGTCTAATCCTCGAGTGATTTCAGCAATGGGAAAAGATGGAGTATTGCCAAAAGTCTTTGCTCAAGCAGATGAGAGAAAAGGTGTGAGTGTATCTGCATTGACTGTTTTTACTGCCATCAGTTTGATCAGTGTATATGCGGGAGAATCATTTGAGAAAATTCTGAATTATACGATCTTCATAGATAGCATCGGTCTTGGTGTGGGGATGGCCACTTTATATAGACTCAAAGGCGAGAAATTACCTTTGTTCAGTCATATCGCGGCATTGATATTCATCTCGGCATGTTTGTTCACCGGAATCAATATTTTCCTCTTTGACACAAATGCCGGGATATATGGAAGCCTGCTCTTTGGATGTGTTTTATTGATAGGATATATCATTTCAAAAAGAATGAATATCAATCCATATGACTCATGATTATGCCGATCAATAAGCCGGTATAAGACAATGCGAATGCATAGAATGAAAACTTATCCAATACTTTGGAAAGATGAATGGACTTAGGGGTTCCTTTCTCATACATATGAAGTGATATCACCGAAATAGTGATGATGAGAAATATGTATACCAGTGTCACATTATGTATATCATCCAGCATCGTCACTTCATTTGTTGAGGGAACCATTCCTTCGATGATATATTTATTACCGATTGTGGCAAAGAGACCACCAACGCAGAGTCCGAATCTAGGATCGATATTGAATGGCTTGATGAAAAATACGCAACAGGAAATCACGAATGCAACCAATACACCTGTGATCAACTTGAACAAAACGAGAAATGATTCTTTGCGTTCAAGTTCAATCACCATATTGAATGAAGAATTATAACTCGAATTTCCAAGATTCTCCGATCCAAAGTTCGTGGAATACTTCGATTCAGTCACAGTAAATTTTGTCTCTTTGATATGCCATTCGGGAAGTAAATTTTCAAGCGAATCTTGATACCCCGAATTCTTCTTATCTTCAATGAATACCATCTTGGTTGTATCATGCTTTGATGATTCAACTGAAATCACGAGTGTTTGCTTATCAAAAGGATAATCTTTGGTTTGCCATAATTGTCGGACCGTAGCTTTTGTTTTTGTGGAAAAGAGAATGTCATTTCCAAAATTCTGAAGATATGGCGATTCAAGTATGACATCATTTGAATTCATCACTTCAAATTCATTGGCAAAATCAAATATGGGATTATCATATCTGCACCAATAATATGCATCATACTTGAATGAATGTGCAGATAAATCCAAATCATGAAGCGAAGTGAGATACATTCCGATTTTTACAGTATCCGGCTTGGCATGCAATTGCAGTGTAAAAAGTGAGAACAAGAACAGAATGACTGAGTAGATATTTTTCATGAATTAATTTGAATAAGTTCAATAATATGATGCAATTATACGATGAAATGAAATCCAAGAACCTTCAAGTTTTCCCCATAGTTATTCACTTTCTTTTGATTAATAATTCTCGCTGAAAAGTATTACTTCCATTGGAAATATGGAGTGCATATACTCCATCATATAGCAATGCACACTCAATATGAGAAATGGTGCTTCCTTGTTCAAGTACTCGATTAGCAACTTCTATTCCTTTCAGATCATACATAGTTATAGTTACTCTTTCTTTGATCATATCATTGGCTTGAGAAATAACTCGCGACCAAATGTCAATGCTGTACAGAGAATGGATAATATCAAAAGGAGTAGATTCAAGTGGTTCGGAGACAATGAGGGAAATAACCCAGTAGGGACACATCATTGTGAAATCAGGTTACCACATTTGGAGAGAAAGACAGTGTCAGCGCAAAAAAGGTATATGTTTTTTCATGATGTAAATTACTGCCGCCGCAACGACTATATGCATGATATTGAGTGAAATAGCATATCCAACCGGCACTTCGGGAATGAAGAGGAATGGACTGAAAAAGGAAAGCAAGAGCATAATCCATGCAATTCTTTGAAATATACGGAAAGCATCACTAGCGAAGAGTGAAATCACGAAATAGACTATACTCGCTATCACGGAAGAAAATATTGAGGAGATGATTGCATTGTGTACACCCAATGGTTCACCTGGCATGATCTGCACCGTATCATTGATGGCACCAAGATTCTTAAATGCATAGAATAAAGCACTATTCATGATCGCTGCTGCCAAACCCGCCATCAAACCTTTGATGAGAGTAGACTTTAGAGTAATGGATGACATGCCTGAACCTCAAATTGTCCCAAAAATTCACGAACTTCGTAAGTCGTGTAAATTAAACCCATTATTTAGATAAGACAACCAAAAAAACATAATTATGATACAGTTGCAAGACGGAGCATATACCATCGGTGGAATTCACATTCAAGAACTCGTGAATTCTTTTGATACACCACTATATGTCTATGATGCGGAAATCATCGACAGGCAATATTCACGGTTGAAACAGGCATTTTCATCATGTAAAACACGCATAAATTTTGCCTGTAAAGCACTGAATAATGTAAAAGTCATGCGACATTTACATGATTTGGGTGCTTGTCTGGATACTGTATCAATTCAAGAGGTATGGCTGGGACTCAAAGCAGGATTTACACCTGAAGAAATCATCTATACACCGAATTGTGTGTCAATGGAAGAGATTGATCTCGCAGTCAAGGAAGGTGTGATGATCAATATCGATAATATCTCCATTCTTGAACAATTCGGCTTGAAATACGGAAATACCGTTCCGATTTGCATTCGGATCAATCCACATGTGATGGCCGGCGGGAATATTAATATTTCAACAGGACATATTGATTCAAAATTTGGCATCTCTATCTATCAAATGCGACATGTCGATCGAGTGGTGAAAAATACCGGACTGAATGTCATTGGTCTTCATATGCACACGGGAAGTGATATCGTGGATGTCGATATCTTCCTTCGCGCCGCTGATATTTTATTTGAACAAGCCGAGCATTTCCCCGATCTCACATTCATTGATTTCGGCAGTGGTTTTAAAGTGCCATATAAACCGGATGATCACTCCACTGACATTGAAGAATTGGGGGAAAAGCTTACAGCAAGATTCAAAGAATTTTGCTCTGAATATGGTCGTGAATTGGAATTATGGTTCGAACCAGGAAAATTTCTTGTCAGTCAAGCAGGCACCTTTCTTGTTAAAGTGAATGTGCTCAAGCAAACAACCGCCGCGATGTTCGTTGGTGTGGATAGTGGATTGAATCATCTCATCAGACCAATGCTCTATAATGGATATCATCATATCACGAATGTGAGCAATCCCGAGGGCGCTTTGAGGCTCTACACCGTGGTTGGATATATCTGTGAAACAGATACATTCGGTTGGGATAGAAAATTGAATGAAGTACGCGAAGG
>JBIKKD010000149.1:0-4218 GCA_044360565.1 Kapaibacterium sp. (SeqCode) | reverse complement strand
ACAGTTGGCTCTATGAACCATCCATTCTTACAGCGACCTTCCGGCGAGACAATATTGCCGCCACAGAGTATTGTTCCACCTTCTTCTTGTGCCAATTCAATATAGGACATTACTTTTTCCATATGTGCCTTTGAGACCAATGCACCAATATTGGTTCCTGCTTCAAACGGATCTCCGACTTTTAACTGTTGCACCTTTTCAATAAATGCATCACGGAATTTCTCATAAATTGATTCTTCGATGAGAATTCGTGAACCACACAAGCATATCTCACCTTGATTGGTGAATGCTGAACGCACAGCTTGCGTCACGGTTTCTTCGAAATCGCAATCAGCAAAGATGATGGAAGGATTTTTTCCGCCAAGTTCTAATGATAATTTTTTGAACATCGGTGCCGCGATAGATGCAATATGTTTTCCAGTTACTGTTCCGCCTGTAAATGAAATTGCAGTGATTTCAGGATGCGAGACAATAGCAGAGCCAGCATGTATTCCTGATCCATGCACGATATTCAAAACACCCTCAGGTAATCCCGCCTTCATGCATATTTCGGCGAATAATGT
The DNA here is from genome assembly GCA_044360565.1 of Kapaibacterium sp. (SeqCode). Taxonomy (GTDB): domain Bacteria; phylum Bacteroidota; class Ignavibacteria; order Kapaibacteriales; family UBA961; genus UBA961. The sequence continues at coordinate 3,655 of JBIKKD010000149.1, read as the reverse complement.
CGCCGTGAATGGAGTCAATTCCGATGGTTTTGCAATCACGCAATTCCCGGTGGCAAGAGCAGGTGCTATTTTCCAAGTGAACAAATACAGCGGAAGATTCCACGGTGAGATACAACCCACGATTCCGATCGGAGCATGCACGGTATAGTTCACAACACCTTTACCACCATGAGACTCAGAAGCAAAGTGTATGATTTCAGTTGCAAAAAATTCAATGTTCTGAATCGCCCTTGGAATATCCATCACTCTGCTCAGTGAAAGCGGTTTTCCTTGATCCTTGGATTCCGCCTCGGCTAATGCATCAAATGCATCTTTCATGCCCTGAGCGATATTAAGCATGATGCGTGAGCGTTCTTCTACAGACATTCCTGACCATATGGGAAATGCCTTTTTGGCTGACTCTACCGCCATTTGAATATCCTGATCGCCTGAATCAGGTATGCGCGAAAATATTTCACCGGTTGCGGGTTCCGGATTATCCAGCCATAAGCCATTCGATGGTTCTTTCCATGTTCCGGCGATATAATTCAAGAGATTGTTCATCGTGATATCATGCAATTGTTGATATGCAAAAATGGGTAATTTTCACGCCTCAAGAAAACTCCTCAAAACTTCATGTGGAATGGCCCGATAAACGAGCAATTTTCAGTATTTTGTAGCCGATTATTGCAGGAATCCTGATGGAAGTTTTTTGGATCATTTTGACCGGATGCTTGACCGCCATTGCTTGTGCATTGGCAGGTTCATTCCTCATTGTACGCAATAGCTCCATGATCAGCGATGCCATTTCACATGCAGTCTTACCTGGCATCGTTGCCGCATTTTTGATCACCGGAAAAAGAACCGGAATTCCTGTATTGATCGGAGCCGCATCGGTTGGACTTCTCGCGACATTTCTCATTGAATTTTTACATCGAAAAGGTCGCATGCAGGTAGATGCATCCATCGGAACGATTTTCACCATGCTCTTTGCAATCGGTGTGATCATGATCACGGCCTTTGCCGGGAATGTTGACATAGATCCCGAATGCGTACTATATGGTGAGATTGCCTATGTCCCTTTGGACATGATTCCCTTCTTTGGATTTGAAATTCCCTATGCAGTATTGATGATGTCGGGTGTCTTACTCTTCACCATACTTGCCTTTTATTTCGGGTATAGACAATTCCTCGCATCTTCATTTGATCCCGATCATGCCCGTTCAACGGGAATCAATACGAATCTTTGGCATTATGTGTTGATGACTTGTGTTTCACTCATTACCGTAGCAGCTTTTGATGCTGTTGGCGCAATCCTCGTGGTTGCATTGTTCATCGTACCACCTGCTTGTGCCTTTTTATTGTTGAAGCAAATGCATCATATCATGATTGTTTCTTCTGTATTTGGCGTCATCGCAGCGATCGCTGGATATGCTCTTGCTGATTCATTGAATGGATCGATTGCCGGTGCAATGGCAACGATCACGGGTGTGGAATTACTCATCGTAATCACTTTTTTGAAATTTAAATCGAGGGTTTTGACAATTGAAAAAGGGAGTAATGCATGAGACATCTCAAATCACTCATTCTATTACTGATGATCAGTATTGGTTTCATGCAAGATCTCAATGCTCAATATTGGAAAAGTGCAACATTGCCCACGAATGTTGCAAATAACTATTGGCTGGATGTTTATTTCCTTCCAGGCAATACACAGCTTGGTTGGGTATGTGGTTTCAATGCTGCAACTGTTCGCACAACCGATGGAGGCAATACTTGGATTTGGAGCAGAGTCACGCAATTGCAAAATCCAATGCTTGAGAGCATACATTTCGTGAGTCCTCAAATTGGTTTTACATCGGGTCCACAAGGCATTTGGCGCTCGAATGACGGAGGCGCTACTTGGTTTGACATTTCACCGCCGAATGTGCAAGGTTCATTGTGGGGATGTTATTTCAAAGATCAGAATCTGGGATTGGTTGTTGGCGGAGGTTGTGGCGGACCCCAACTATATTATCGCACGACCGATGGTGGAAGCACTTGGACTTTATTTCAAGGAAATGAGCCGCAAAGCGGAATGTGCGATTTGATTCTTGATCAGGCAAGTGATACAGGCTATGCATCGAGTTCAGGTGCGATTTGGCAATCAACGAATGCCGGTCAGTCATGGAATGTCTTTTCTCGATCCAATACTTTCAATGCATGGCAGGAAGAGATTTCTTGGCTGGGTGATAGTTTTCTGGTTCCCTATAGTGGACTTACATGTCAAGGCGGAGGCGGTGGAGGAGGCATGTGTTTCTCCACGAATAAAGGTCAGACATGGAATCGAGTGGCGGCACCCGATAATCTCTTCGGAACATATTTGACATCAGCCACAACCGGTTGGGCTTGCGGATATGATCGATCTGTCTATTACACTTCGAATGCAGGCAGAAATTGGGAAATGCGCAATTGCGGAACCACAGGTTCACTTGATGATTTGCACATGTTCTCTGACACAACAGGATGGGTGGTAGGTGAAGGAATTTTCAAACTAATCCCCGGTTTTCATGAGGTACTTCCCAAGAATCCAATCACATTCTCCACGACATGCGTGAATTCCATGAAGAAGGATTCAATCTTGATTAGGAATGTGACATTTGAACCCACCCTTGTAACCCTAACACTGACCGGCAATGCCGCAAGTGATTATATCGTTCCATTCACTTCTTTTGCACTCGGTGCATGTGAAGAACGAATGATACCAATATTCTATCGTCCAACAGCATCGGGTACTCGCAATGCCAACTTGGGCATCAGCATGATCAATCCACTCGAAACATTCACTGTACAATTGCAAGGCACTGCATCGGACATCACAATGGATGCAGGTGGTCGTGACACCGTATTACTCGGTAATCGATTGGTCGGTTCAACAAGCGACTCTTCATTCATGGTGTATAATCGTTCCAATGCGGAAATAACACTTTCATCAATAGATCCACTCGATTTTCCTAATGGACAAATTTTGCTCTGGAATATGTCTTTACCGCTTCGCATTCCGGCAAAAGATTCAGTACTCTTACGATATCGCATAATCATGAATGATACAGGAAAAATCATTCAGAGATTTCAATTCAAATTTGGACTTTGCGATAAAACCATTGCATTTCAGACTATAGGCACGGCACCGAGAATTTCATCGCCGGAATCGTTTACGATACTTGCAGATTGCACTCCAATAAAAGACAGCACATATATCATCTCGAATATGGGCACCGCTCCACTTGTGATACATGGTTTATCACTTTCAAGTGGTGATAGCACTTCATTTCTGATTGGCTCTACCACTTTGCCAATGACAATCGCACCGGGAAGAACAGGAACAATCACATTACGATATATAAAAAGAGCACCGCTTGACCCAGATGCAAAATCTCGACTATTGATTTATCATTCCGATACTCTGCTGAATAGAATTTCGCCGAGAGTCGTAAATCTTACGGGAACGAGATCCTATGCCCTTGCAGGACCCTTGAATGATTCCATTTGGGCAGGCAGACATTGTTTGTCAGACAAAGGCAAAGCATCCATTAACCTCGGTTTGATCGGTCAAGGAAATACACAAGTACAAAAGATCATTTCACAATCGGGTCGCACAACAATTGTATCGCCAAATACATTTCCCATTGCGATG
>JBIKKD010000148.1:0-4220 GCA_044360565.1 Kapaibacterium sp. (SeqCode) | reverse complement strand
AGATGCTCAAGCTTTCGTTCATCTTGCATCATGTCAGGCAAGAATGGGAAAAGACAGCGCAGTTATTTTCGCACTTGAACAATCATTGCAGACCGGACTCAATGAAGTGTTTTTGATTGAACAAGACACCATCCTCAGACAATTCATTCAATCAAAATCGCAACTTGCAATGAATTTGTCCTCGGCATTTTGGGGTTCAGACAATGCATGGAACTCTTTGATTCAAAATGCACAAGAGCAGTCTGATCAAAGGAGATTTCCCATTGGTTTCGCGGAACAAAAAAGACTCGCCAGATATCGCATTTTATTTCCCAAGAACTATGATTCTACGAAAACACATCGTGCCGTATTACTTTTGCATGGAAATGGACTCGAACCTGTTTTCATGCTGAAATGGGCCGAACGATTTGAATTGAAGAATCATATCATCATCGCTCCCGAAGCGCCCTATGTGAAATTCAAGGAATCCATTCAATCGGGAGCCATGAAATTATCTGGTAGAGGCGAAGATCATCTCTTCCCGGATTCCTTGCAAGAAGATGTGATCAATCAAACGGCAGAATGGTATGTTTCGACATTGAATCATGCGAAAACAACATTACCAATTTCAAATGATCCACAGATTGTGATGGGTTTTTCCCAGGGCGGTTTCTTTACATCTGTTTTGATGAGCCGATATCCAGAATCATTCTCAAGTGCCATCACATTATGCGGAAGTATGTTTCCTGAAGGTAGAATAGAGGAAAATCTATCGAAAGTGAAATCGCTTAATCGCGATATGCTCATTGTGCATGGTCGGCAGGATACAACTGTCCCCTTTTCGGTTGTTGAATCATTTTCCAAGCAATTGTCGAATGCACAAATCAATCATCGATTCATTCCTTTCGATGGTGGACATTGGCCTGCGGATGATCTCTTGGATGATATCAAAGATTGGATTGAATCACATTAAATCAAACCACTTCTTTTGCGCAAGAACCATTCGATGGCAAACGCTGAAATTGCAATCATCAAGAGCCACAGATTATTCCACAATGCGATTTCTGATTCTCTCACGATCGTTGTTTGATTGAATCTTGGATGCTTTTTCAAATCTTCAATAAATCCTGAAACCGTATTCGGGGTATAGAATTTCCCTCCCGTGATTTCAGCCATTGATCTCAACAATGGAGCATTCATTTTGAGATTCAGATATTCGGCTGATTCCGCTCCGATGCTGAATCTGCCATCATCTTTTCCTAAAACACCGCCTTTACTTGCTGATCCTTGATAGAAATAATCACCTGCAGGCAAACTTGAAATGGATGCCGAATATCTTCCCGCACCCATATTTGCGAGTCTGATTTCACGCTTCGTACCGGGTCCGGAAATATTCACGGATACAGTTGCATCATCCACAGGATCTAGAGAAGCATTATACACTTGCGCAATCATTTCGACCTTCTCTCCACCGATATAGAATTTCCTGGAAGATCGAATCTTGACGAGTTTTTCTTTTTCAGAAGCACCAATCCATTGAATGCTTTGATCAATGAATGAGGACAAAATATCGGGTGCTTCACTTGATCCACGGGCAATATCGGGTGCCATGCCGAGTAATTTCCATCTATAGATTCCATAACCAAGAACAGCCAGAGAGCGATTCCCGGCAAATGTGCGCGTCATGATCAGTGGCTCGGGTACAGGAGAAGATCCGATGCGAATGCTCGAAAGAATCTCAGATTCCGGCTTTACATCAATGAATGTCTCAGTCTTGAAAATCGGCGGAAGCGAATTCCACAATTCTTTGTCGCGCTCATCACCATTGATGCGCATGATCGGACTCGATATTCCACTTTCCTGAATATCGGGTGTTGCACTATACTCCTGCTGAGAAGAAGAAGTGACCGAAAATGGAAGATATGGTTCCAAGACTTTGAGTTTCTGATAATCAACGGATTGAGAAGCTATAAACATGATCGGCTTTCCTTGCTCAATTTCCTTCTTGATCATCTGCATGACTGAAGCAGGTGTGGAGGCAATCGGAAATCCTATGAGTATGACGGACTCAGCATCTGCAAGCGATTGAGCCGTTGGCGCAGGAGGATAAAATTCGGTTCCCTGCTTATGAATATGCATCTTGATCGTGGATTCAGGTATGCGTTCCAAGACCGATTTGATGAATGTGACATCAGGTGATGGCGAACCGGCAAAAACACTGATGACTCGCTTTTGCTTGAGCACTTTCATGAATTCCGATAATTCATTGTTTTTCAGCGTTAGCTCATTACCTGAAGTAGATACTCTTGCCGTGATTTTATGAATTCCCGGTTGAGTAGGAATTGTTTGGACAGATACAGAATAAGTTGAGATTCCGGGTTTTAGTGAGATTTGTTCTTTGCCAATCTGAGCTCCATTGTCATATAACATTACCGATGCTTGAGATTCATTCGGAAATCCTGTCGCTCGAATGGTAACCGCAATTGGCACTTTCATTCCGGCATAGACAATTTCATTGACCAAAATAGATTGAACTGAAGCATCTTTGGGATCTAGTGAATCGCCAATTCCAACGGTGAATATCGGTTTTCCAAAATATTCAGACTCATAAATCGGATTGGCTCCCGCATTCACAGCTCCATCCGTGAAGAGAATTGCAGCCTGGACCGCATCGGATTCATCAGCTTCATTGAGAAATTTGAATGCTTTGGTGATATTGGTGTATAAACTCTTCGCGGGGATTGAATCAGCTTGTGAAAGTGAAGAAATATTCCCTTTGACATCTTCGCCAAATGTCACGATTTCAATATCATCTTCATCCAGACTCTCCAGTTTTGCAGATGTCAAAGCTTGTTTCATGGCTTTTGCCCGATCAATGCTGCCATCCTTTATTGCCATTGACAAAGATTTATCAATAACTATTGCCAATCGAGGATCCGAAAGTGAAGCGCGAATCATTGATAAGACAGGTTCAAATAAAGCAAAGAGAATCAGCGACAAAGCCAAAGCGCGCAGAAAACCAAGCACGAAACGCCTCATTCTTCCAAGTGGAGGATTCGTCACATGATAAGACCACCAGGAAAGAGCAATTCCTGCCAAAGCACAAAGTGCAAAAATCCACCAAGAACCTGTTATGCCGAGAGTATAGGAATTCATTGTAATTATTGATTTTAAGGAATGATTGATCGCTGAAACAATCAAACATGATGACCCATTGCAAAGAATATGAAAAGCAATTTCAGAAATTTATTCGGAATCTTTCCAAGTACCATTTTTTTTCAGTGTTTATGGGTCATTTTGATTAGTTTTGCAGTGCAGCAAAATCCCACTCCAGTCGTTACAGCATAACGATAAAATATTATGTATAAGCGTACCTTTTCGCTCAAGAAGATCCTTGTTCCCGGAAGCACGACCGAGGTATTTTCTCTTGCGGCCGTTATTCTCGGCTTGCTCATCGCTATTTTTATCGATGAGATTCCAATTCGTCTGATTGGCGCTTGCGTTGCCATTCTCGGGGGAGTTGGACATTATATGATTGTTTCACAGAAGCTCAGCGATTCATTCGACTCGCATAGAGTGAGCTCCTCAATCCCACCTGAATTTCGGGTGACGGTGATTCCCGGTCAAGGTGGAAAACGCATGGTCTTCGATGGTTTCGAAGGCACATTCGATGACACGCGCGCCGCGGAAATGGAGAAGAAACGCAAGAAACCATTGCCTGCAGTGCAATCCAGACTCTTTGACAAACAATCTGAAATCACGGAAAGTGTCGAAGAAGAACTAATTACATTGAAAGCAACCGTTAAAGCACCCCCGATTATTCCCACTGAAACAGAAATCGAAGAACAAGTCATTCAATCGGATGATTTCACCGAGGGTGTGAGAATCATGCGCAAAGAACCGGAAATCCCTGCCGGCATGACTGTGATCCCGCAAGAACAAATACCGATTGAGGAATTAGTCGAGAAAGCACAAGATTTTGAATCATCAACCGAAGAGTTCAATCAAATAGCTCCAGATTTCATTCCGGAGGAAGAAATCATTGAAGAGCAATATGAGACGAGTCACCGCAGAGCTGTTTTGGACATCTCGCTTCAGGATTTCATGGAAGAGGATATCGTCATTCCAACCGAGCCTAGGAAGGAATTCGATCATCTTCTTTCGAGAGTATTGATGGCGATTCGATCAGTGATTGATGCGAGGACAGCCGGTTATGCATGGATCAATCATGAAAAGCAACA
>JBIKKD010000147.1:0-4223 GCA_044360565.1 Kapaibacterium sp. (SeqCode) | reverse complement strand
AGAAAAGTGATTCCGCTTGGAAAGAAGAGTTATCCTATGAAGATTATTGCATCATTCGCAAGAAGGGAACGGAAGTTCCATTCACGGGTGAATTGCTGTATAATTCCGAACCGGGTGAATATCATTGTAAAGCTTGCAATCAATTGCTTTTCTCATCGGAAACCAAATTTGATTCAGGCACTGGTTGGCCTTCATTCTATCAACCTGCTGAGACAAAAGCTGTGACGGAAATTGAAGACAAACGATATGCATTCACAACTTATGAAGTACTCTGCTCTCAATGTGATGCTCATCTCGGACATGTTTTTGATGATGGCCCGAAACCCACAGGTCTTAGATATTGCATTAATTCAGCTTCAATGACCTTCAAGAAAAAAGATTGATCATAATCCCAAAAGCCGTGCTTCCTCTTCTTCATTAGGTCCTGCTTTTAGTGGCAATCTAGCAGGATTTTGATAAATCCACTCAAGAGTATCTGTAATTGTTTCCGCAAGAGTCCTAATCAATAATCCGGCTTCGATAGCTCTCGTGCAATTGGTATCATGGAATCCTTTCAAACTTGGTATGGTTTCTGGAATCCACAATGGCAGATCATTCCAAGGAATAGCACCTTTGCTGATCAATTCTTCATCTGAAACCCATCGAATTTCAAGGGTGTGATCATAGCATGCCATGGATTCAGTTAAGATGTCTTCCACAAAACGCCTTGGACCCGTCAGATTATATGGTCCATTCAATTCTTTTTCCAATGCCATTACTGTAAAATCAGCCAAATCTCGTACATCTATGAATTCCCAGGCATTGGTATTGGGATCGCCAGGTGCCAGCATGATGCCATTCACGCTATGTTTCATGCCACATCGCACCGGCCAATAAGTGAATCTGTCCGTTGGATCATGCGGTCCGACAATCAAGCCAGGTCTCAAAACAAGGGCTTTATCACTGAAATGACTCATGATGATGTCTTCACATAATGCTTTCATTGCACCATAATTCTCACCCGTGACGGTATCTTCGTCAGGCGAACATTGAGCCCGGACGCCGGCTTCATCATTTGACACAGATAAATCAGAATACACGGAAAGTGTTGAGACAAAACAATAAGATTGTACTTTTCCTGCAAAATAAACGGCTGATTGCTCTACAATTTTGGGGATATATCCGCAAGTGTCGATCACGCAATCAAACTGTAATTCATCAAGTAAATGCAAATCTGTTGATCTATCTCCAATGATGATATTCACATGTTCCGGAAGAAAATCAGGATTGGTTTTTCCTCTATTAAAGATTGTGACGCTATGTCCTTTTGCAAGAGCACTGTCAATGATTGCTCTTCCCAGAAATTGTCTCCCGCCAATGATGAGTATATGCATTGTTTTGTTTGTTTGGTGAATTTAATCAGCTGATTGAGTTTTTTTCAGGAGAAATTGCAGTGGAAAATGCAATCTGTTTCTCCAGGCTTCTTCATTGTGATCGGCATCTTCATCGAAATGGAATTGATACTGAGATTCATCATAACCTGCAGATTTGCAAAGCGCATTCATTCTCTCTTGATATGGCAAATAGAGTGAATCCAAACCGAGCGTTCCATGATCCAGATAGATTTTTTTTCCACCCATGAATATTGGCAATTCCATTGACAGATATTCAAGAATAGCATTGGCAATTGATGAATCTTTAACAATCAATGAGCCGGGCCAATGAGTGGAGAGTCCGGCAATGCCACCAAATTGATCCGGATATTCGCATAAAGCATAGAGTGAGATCAATCCACCCATGCTAGAACCCATGAGAAAATTATGTTGAGGAGAAGAAAAGGCGGAAAACATTTTTTCAATGAAAGGCTTGAGTTCTTTGACAAGAAATAATAGATATTCATCACCAAGAGCTTTCCCATATAATTCAGAATCAATAAACTGCTTGCGAGTTTCTTCCGGAATATGCTTCAGTGCTTTTTCAGGGAAATATTCAGCTCTTCTCAATGTATCTGCATTCGAAATTGCGACAATGATGCAGGGTTGGAGTGAATCAGTATATTCCAGTAATGTTTCATCCACACCCCATTCTTGATGATTCCAAGTACGGGCATCATCAAAAAGCATTTGTCCATCATGCATGTATATAACTGGATAGTTCTTTTTCGGCGTATAACCATTCGGTAATAAAACATCAATTGTCCGACTTTGAACATGCATGGATGGGAATTTTGTGAAACGCACAATTTTCCCATAAGCCACAGTTGGCAATGGCATCATCTGTTGCTCTTCGGCATTGATCGGAATCAATAAATTGAAAAACAATATGAAAAGGGGGAAAAACACTCTGTAAAAGGATAGATTCATGGCAACAAAATTACTATTTTTACCCTTGAATTCACGCATTCCTTAAAGCCAATTTTGATGACAGATTCTACCAAGTTTTATGAAGTAATTCAAGGCTTACTCTTTGCGGGTGAATGTCCTTGGGAAATACCAATGGAAAACAGTCATGTCATTGACTTAATGTCAATCGGTATTACAGATTTTATCACACTTAGAGATGATGTGAATATTCCTCAGATTACTTCAAAAATGAATGGTTTATGTTTTGATTTCTCTCTCTTGCAGTATCCAATTAGGGATTTTTCTGTGCCAGAAAGTGATATGTTGGAGGAAATTCTTGACATCTTGCAAGAAAATATCAAATCGCACAAAACCACCTATGTGAGTTGTGCCAAAGGACTCGGTAGAACGGGTCTTGTAATTAGCTGTTTTCTCGCAGATTATTATCGTATATCCAATGAAAAAGCTCTGAAACTCATGAATGAAAAAAGAATACACGGTATGTTTCAGATTGATTCTGATTCCCCTGAAACTCAAGAGCAAATCAACTATGTATTGAATTGGAAATCTTTCACTATAAATGAAGTATGATTCGCTTTATTTGAAATGTTGTTACCATGAATTCTTTAATCGTAGAAACTCCTGAAGCAATCAATAATGTTGAGAACCCAAAATCAAAGTACTTTCATGAATCATAGAAATACCTCTTACACATTCATATTCCTGTTATTGCTCCTCATTTCATGTGGAGAAGGATTGGCACCACCGGAACCGGATCTAAAAGTTGGGCCGGGCTTGCTTCGTGGAACAATCATCTATGAAGGTGGAGTACAAGGCTGGGTGAATGCTCCTGATAGTGTGGTCGCCATTCGTGCCGCCGGATTCCTCTCATATCCACTTCCGGATAGTGCGGGCATCATCAATGAATTGTTGAATGGCAAAGCCGTGATTTCCGGATTTACATCGCTTCCGGTCTTTGTGGATTCATCAACATTTGAAATTCCGATTGAAAACACTCCCACCACATTGAAGTATTTTGCCATTGCGCAGCAGACCTCAATTGATTTGAATGATCAAACAATCATTGGTGTGTATTCCAATTTTCCTGATTTCACACCGATTCCAATCACAATTAAATCCGGTGATACGGTTTCAATTGTCATTAAAGTAGATTTTCGCAATCGTCCTCCACAGCCATTCTAATGAAGCATTTCATAATACTCATTGTCTCATGCGCATGTTCGATCATGCAACTTCAAGCAGGAACTATTCGTGGAACCATCTTGGATTCACTCGATGCAATTCCTCTTTATGGTGCCAATATTCGAGTTGAGAATACGCAGTTCGGAGCAAGAACAAATGCGGAAGGAAATTTTGCGATCGATCGCTTGAAAAAAGGCGAATACAAGCTGCGAATCACCTATGTTGGATATTCAACGCAAGTCATTCCTGTCAAGCTCATAAGCGATGATGCCGTTCTGAATCTCTCAATCAATCTCATGCGAAAAGATGTTAACTCATCGACTGTGATTGTTTCTGCGGGAAAGCGCACTCAATCCGTTCAGGAAGTACCTGTTTCTGTAACACTTCTTGATCAGCAAGCAATACAGCAGAGAAATGTCAATCGCATTGATGAAGTTTTGCGTTATGTCTCTGGCGTGAATGTCGCAAGAGATCAAGTCAGCATCCGTGGTTCTTCAGGTTTTGCACTTGGAATTGGTAGTAGGGTTGCACTTCTTCTGGATGGATTTCCAATGTTGAGTGCAGATAATGGCGACATGAAATTTGATGCATTGCCAATGCCCGAAATCAATCGAGTGGAAGTGGTGAAGGGCGCCGGATCGGCTCTCTATGGCACAGGCGCATTGGGTGGAGTGGTATCACTTTTTACGAGAAACCCTG
>JBIKKD010000146.1:0-4232 GCA_044360565.1 Kapaibacterium sp. (SeqCode) | reverse complement strand
ATTTGATTCATTCATCACTGAAAATGCAAGATTGACCGATATCGCATCATATCTCTATTTGCTCTTGCAAAAAGTTGATTCTGAGCAACAACAATTGAGTCGATGGGTGAAGAGAACCAGTAAAAAATGGTTGCAATTGTCTGATTCAAGTGCCGATTCCGCAATTGCATATGCAAGAAAGAAAGGCGCGCAATTTGTCTTTTGTGGACATACCCATATACCTTTGCTCAAAGAGCATAATGGTATTCTATATTGTAATTCTGGTTGTTGGACAGATCGTCCTTCTCATTATATCACCATTTGTTCTCGACATGGCATTCAATTGCGAGAATGTTATTGATGGCAGACATGAAATTATATCCACTTCTTTTTACCCAAGTGCTTCTCGAAAAAGTATGGGGAGGTCATTCCATTCATCAATGGAAAAATGGTGTGAAAACACCTGAAGCAATTGGTGAATCTTGGGAAATTCACACAAAGAACATTATAAGCAATGGTGCACTTGCTGGAAAAACTCTGCAAGAAGTGATAGATAGTTCTCCTCTTGAAATGACGGGAAGAAGTGAAGCAATTGAATTTCCCTTGCTTGTCAAAATACTCGATGCTCAAGAATGGTTATCCGTTCAAGTGCATCCCGATGATGCTTTGGCTTTGGAATTGGAAGGAGAGTCCAGAGGTAAGACTGAATGTTGGTTCATATTGTCCGCAGAGAATGATGCAAAGATTCAATATGATTTGAAAAATGGGATAAGCATTCAAGATTATGCTGATTCCATAGAGAAAGAAAAACCAACCGAGCAATTGCAGTTTAAGAATGTGAAATCGGGTGATGTCATATTTGTTCCTGCGGGCACGGTGCATGCAATCGGCCCAGGCATACTTCTCTATGAATTACAGCAAACCAGTGATACAACATATCGACTCTATGATTGGGATAGACCGGGTTTGGATGGAAAACCAAGAGAATTGCATATCGAAAAAGGTTTGAAATGTAGTAGGCCCGGAGCCGGAATATTCCCATATCATCAATACCCGATCATTACAGATGATCATGGAAATAGCATGCAAGCATTAGTGAATGAGCAGTATTTCAAGCTTGATAAAATCACTCTCGGATCACAGCCATTTGATTGTTCAATGAATCATCGAGCGAAGTTGATTACAAATATTGGAGAACATGATGTACATATTCTCCATGATGAATCAATGGAAGCTTTGCCAAAAGCACATTCGGCATTTTTGCCGGCAGGAATGGATAATGTCAGATTATATTCTCCGGATGCATTTGCTAAAGTTCTGATTGCAAGTGAGCATGCCTCCTGAATTATATTTATTGGTTAATTTGCATGCCATAAGTAATCCTTCGGACCAACATGAATCCCCTCATTTTAGACGGCAAATCACTCGCAAAACGCATTGAACAACAGCTTGCTCAAAGGACGCAGGCATTGCTTGCCCATGCACCAGGAAGAATTCCAATCTTAGCCACGATTCTAGTTGGTAATGATCCTGCCAGTGCAACATATGTCAAGATGAAAGGCAATGCTTGCAGGCGTATAGGAATGGATTCTCGATCAATTGAATTGCCTGAGCATACCACAACTGCAGAACTCGAAGCAGTTATAAATGAATTGAATTCCGACCCCGATGTTCATGGCATCCTTTTGCAACATCCCGTTCCTCATCAAATAGATGAAAGGCATTGTTTTGACTCGATTGCATTGGAGAAAGATGTAGATGGCGTGACATGTCTTGGATTTGGTAGAATGTCCATGGGTTCTGATGCTTATGGTTCGGCAACTCCTGCCGGAATCATGACCATGCTCAAACATTATGAAATTCCACTCAAAGGAAAGCATGCCGTTGTATTGGGTCGCAGTCCCATTTTAGGTAAACCAATGTCAGCAATGTTGTTAAATGAAGATTGTACCGTAACGATTTGTCATTCTCGTACAGTCAATCTCCAAGAACATATTCGCATGGCCGATATTCTTGTTGCCGCAGTGGGCAAGCCGGCTTTTGTGCAAAAAGATTGGATTCGCGAAGGTTCGATCATCATTGATGCAGGATATCATCCCGGTGGGATTGGAGATGTACATTCGGATGCATATCCGCTTTCATCTGCATTTACACCTGTTCCGGGTGGTGTTGGTCCCATGACCATCAGCACATTGATGTCGCAAACACTAACGGCAGCAGAAAAAGCATTGGGTATCATTCTTTAACTATTCTTGAGTCTTCACATGAAAATCTATACGAAAACAGGCGATGATGGAACCACCGGTCTTTTTGGTGGTAAACGCGTTGCAAAATTCTCAGCGAGAATTGAAGCATATGGAACGGTTGATGAATTGAATGCCGTAATCGGAGTTGCCCTCACACATGATTTGCATTCAAAAGTCAGTGAACCATTGCAACATATCTCTTCATTACTATTTACGGTCGGTTCTGATCTCGCAACACCGCAGGATGCATCTCAAAAATCATCTGTGCCCGCAATCACTGAAGAACATGTGGATTTTCTTGAAAAATGGATTGATGCATATCAAGAACATCTTCCTGCATTGAGGAATTTTATTTTGCCGGGTGGTTCTCCCGGAGGAGCGCATTTACATTTGGCTCGAACCATTTGCAGAAGAGCCGAAAGAGCGATTGTTGCATTGAAACAAGATGAAGAAATCAATCCAATTGTGCTCAGATTCATCAATAGATTATCTGATTATCTCTTCGTTGCCGCACGGTTTGTGAATGCAAAAGAAGGTCATGATGACATTGAATGGAAACCTTGATATATCATCATGAAGAGAACGCTCATCTCAAATATCGGATCGCTCATCACCATCTCGCAGAAATCGGATGCAAGGGGAAATATCCACGAATCAATGAATGAACTTTCCATCATTCATGATGCTGCCATGATATTCACCGATACATTTGAATGGATTGGTAAAGCTTCAGAAATACCCACCGAATACATAATTGATCAAGTCATTGATGCAAATGGTCGAGCAATCATTCCGGGATTCGTAGATTCTCATACGCATTGCGTTTTTGCGGGTAATCGCTCGAATGAATTTGCGAGAAGACTTCGTGGTATAACCTATCAGCAAATTGCATCAGAAGGTGGGGGAATACTGAGTACTGTCTCAGCAGTTCGTAAAGCATCCATTGAAGAATTGGCTGAGAAGGGGATTGAACTGGCTTGGAAGGCAATTGAATATGGTACGACCACCATTGAGATGAAAAGTGGATATGGACTATCCATGGAATCTGAGCTTGCTTTGATTAAAGCCATTGAAATAGTCAAGAATGAAGTCCCAATTCGAATTATCAGCACATTCATGGGAGCTCATGATTTTCCTCCGGAATATGCTAATAATCGCTCAGCATATGTCGAACTCATCATCAATGAAATGCTTCCTGCGATAAAGGAATTGAATATCGTTGATTTCTGTGATGTGTTTACAGATACCGGTTATTATTCGATTGAAGATTCCCGTAGAATCTTGCTTAAGGCCATGGAACTTGGATTTTCCTGTAAAGTACATGCAGATGAATTGTCTTCTTTCGGTGCCGCTGAAATGGCAGGTGAATTGAAAGCGGTGTCTGCAGATCATTTATTGTATTGTTCCGAAACAGGCATGGATGCAATGAAACAAGGCGGGACGATTGCCACATTGCTTCCCGGAACTGCATATACATTGCGTTTGCCTTATGCTCCGGCAAGAAGAATGATCGATCGAGGTTTGATTGTTGCTTTGGCAACGGATTGCAATCCGGGATCATGCTATACACCGAATATGCAGACGATTCTTTCTCTTGCTTGCATGAATATGGGTATGAGCATCGAAGAAGCATTGACATCAGCTACTTTGCATGGGGCTTATGCTTTGAGAGCTGAACAATATTGTGGAAGCATTGAAATTGGAAAGAGTGCGGACTTCAATCTTTTGGATACATCTTCATATTCCGATATGGTATATCATTTCGGAGTGAATCATATTACAAAAACTTGGAGTAGGGGAATTTCTATACAATGAAAAATGGCCCTCAAGTGAGAGCCATGATTTATTGATCTAGTTTTTGAATGATGAGGGGAGTGCAATTACATACATCTTTTACAAGCGCGACGCCCGCCTCGGCATTTTTCCGTGAAGTATATTCACCAATCGTCACAACATATCGAAATGAACCGTCCGGCATTTTTCTGTCCATGAGATTTACTTTCATCC
>JBIKKD010000145.1:0-4235 GCA_044360565.1 Kapaibacterium sp. (SeqCode) | reverse complement strand
GAACCAATGGTGATAAAGAAGAATCCGAATAGATATCTGAATTGATTCATGATTGACCCTCCTTTTTACCTGAAAACAAAATGGATATACCGATCGCAATCAAAATTATCGGCCAGAATCTCTCAATATCAAAATCAGGAAGATAATTATGAGCCAAGAATATCACGCCCAGAGTAATGAGAATGAAGCCTAGGGCTTTTCCTTTTCCAGGCTTCGATTCTACCGTAAGATTGAACTTGATCTCTTTGTCATTGAATGCATCTTTCACTTTTCCTTCAAGATTCTCAGCCGCCGCCTCAAACTTTCTACTCAATTCTTCACCGAATTGCTGGGCTTCCTTTCCAAACTTATCACCGATGATTTCAGCTTCTCTTCCGAACTCCTCAACTCTCTGCTCAAATGATTTTGAAGAGGCATCGCTTGATTCTTGATTGCCAATCATGGTCATCTCCAGCGGCTTCTTGGGTAGCGCTATCCACAATGCGATATAGCCTAAAACGGCAATCGGGGGTTCAAAGAAAAATAATAGAAAGGCGATTCTGATGAATAATGGATCGATTGAGAAATACTCACCAAGACCGCTGCAAACACCGGCTATTACCTTGTCTTGAGTATTCCTATATGCTCTTTTTACCATGTGATAACTCCAATATTATTGAGCGTTTACGGAAAGTCATGAAGATAGTTACAATCCAAGAGGTGAGTTTCCGAAAATTACTTCCTTTCAAAACTCGTAGATTGCAAGCAAAGGAGTATATATGGATAGATCAATCGCACCATTATCTGCAGATAAACCGATATTTACTTTTCCGGCAAATGAATGCAGGAAATTAAGCAATGGAATGAATGTACTGTTTCTGCATGATGCAAGTAGTCCGCTAATTTCCATTTCTCTCACTATGAGAACGGGAGCGGTTCACGAAAAAATTAGTGGATTATCAAGGGCCTGTGCAGGACTGATGATGACAGGTACTTCAACAAAGACTGCTCGTGACATCAATATGCTCATTGATCGACTCGGCATTTCATTCTCTTATTCTGCATCTTGGGATTCATTCGAATGTTCGTCCATTGGTCTTGCAGATCATCGAAATGCAATCATAGATTTGATGTCTGAAACACTATTCGATTCTCAATTCCAAGAATATGAAATTGCATTAAAAAAAGATCTCATGCTTGCTGAACATGAGCAATATGCAATGGATCCTGAATATTTGGCTTCTCGTGCTTTGAGCGCAAGATCATTCGTGAATCATCCATATGGATCTTCCAGACTCGGCATACCGTCAAGCATTAAACATATAGATAGAAATGCTTGCAAAGAGTGGCATCAACATATTCTTGAAACACCAGGTGCTTTCTTTACCATAGCCGGAAATTGTCATCCCGATGAAATCATGCCTCTTCTTGAACAAGCATTTGGGGATTGGAAATCAAAAGGAATCTTGCCTGAAATCATGCAAGCCACCTATACTGATGATATGAAATGTATCATTGCACCGAAAGCTGATGCAGTCCAAACAGCTTTGCATATTGCATTCCCATCAATTGGAATACATCATCCTGATTATGCTTTATTTCGTATTGCAAGCACTGCATTTGGTGGATATTTTGCTTCGCGAATCAATCATACATTGCGTGAAGTGTATGGATATACCTATGGGGCATTTGCTCAAAACTATGGAAGAAAAGGTGCGAATACTTATAATATTCAAACGCAAATCGGTAATGAAGTCACTGCCCATGGCATTGAACTCATCTTCGAAGAAATTCAAAAGATGAGAGAATGTCCACTCAAAGAAGAAGAATTCGAAACGGTAAGAAATTATGTGCTTGGAACAATGATTCAAGGTATGGAAACATATCAACAGATATCAGCCAGAATGAAAATGCTGGAATTCAATCATCTGCCAAAAACATATCATGCTGATCAATTCGATGCAATTGCAAAAGCTGAAATCAATGATGTGTTTGAAATTCAACAAACATATTTCAAGCCATTGCATTGCGTTATTTCTGCATCCGGTGCACAAGATATTTTGTCTCCGATACTTGCACAGTATGGCGAGACAATCATCTTTCAAGAAGCTTGATTTGTTTTTTTTAGTGAAGGAATGAAATCCTCTGCTTGCGCAATCAAAACCCCGATGATGACGACTGCTCCAATAAAGAGTTTCTCGATGGAAAGAGATTCCATGCCAACAATCACAGCAAGCAATGTTGCAGTAACGGGTTCGGTCGAAAACATCAGAGCGGCTTTCACGGGTGTTGTCTCATGTTGATATCGCGTCTGAATATATGTTGCCACGATAGAAGCTAGAATTGCAGTGTATAAAAATGCAATCCAAAAATCAGTTGAATTGAAAGCTACTTGGATTAAGCTTGGCATATTTGAAACAGGACCTTCCATCAGCATGGAACCGATAAATGCAAATACACATGAGATGATAAATTGCATCAATGTCAAACGAGCTGAAGATGTTGGAATATTCTCTGCATCTCTCATGAATTTATCTGTATATGTGATATACATACCCCACATTACGGCGCAGAATAAAGTGGCCGCATCACCCACATTGAATTGCCATTCATCAAGTCCATGTTGAGAGAAAAAAGCCAAACCTGTGAGCACGATGAATATGCCCAATACTTGAAATTTGCTGACTGTTCTTTTATCAATCAAAAATGCCGCAATGGGTGTGAATATCGCCATTGAACCAGTGATGAAAGAAGAATTGGCAACAGTTGTATGCTGCAAACCCCATGTTTGGGATAGAAAGCCGAGTCCGAAAAAAATCCCCAAAACGCTCCCTTGAAACACTTCTTTCTTTGTAATTCCATGCATCGAGCGAAACCAAAGTGCATAACCGATGAGTGAAGCCAATGCAAAACGCAATCCCGTATAGAGAAATGGTGGCACTTCGTCGAGTGCATTCTTGATGATGACAAATGTCCCGCTCCAAATCAAAGTGATGAGAAGCATGAACAAATCAGCTCTTTGCCTTGTATTCAAACTCATGATTATCTCCAATTGTATACAAAATACGCTCTTGAGACGATATGTCATTCGAGAGTTTCGATGGGAAATCCGTAATTTGCGTTACAATTCTCACACAGTTTTCGGCTCAATACAATGCTTGATGTAAAATTCATTCGCGAAAATCCCGATGCGGTCAAACAAAATGTGATCAATAAAAATGAATCGGCAGACATAGATGCACTACTCACACTCGATGAGAAAAGACGCTCATTGATCCAAGAAGTGGAAGTATTGAAAAGCAAAAGAAATACGGTGTCAGAATTGATTGCTTCCTTGAAGAAGAATAAAGAAGACGCAACTTCGCATATCGAAGAAATGCGTGCAGTGTCAGACACCATCAAATCTCTTGATGATTCTCTTCGACCGATTGAAGAACAAATGGAAGATATCGTTCTTCGCATTCCGAATATGGTACATGCTTCGGTTCCGATCGGGAAAAGCGCTGCAGAAAATGTGGAAGTGCGCCGCAAGGGTGATACGATTGAACAGGGTTTCAGAAAGAATCATCTGGAAATCTCCAAGCAATTGAATATCCTCGATTTTGAAAGAGGCGCTAAAGTTAGCGGCAGTGGTTTCGGGTTTTATGTAGGCAAAGGAGCAAGTCTCGAAAGAGCACTTATCAATTTCATGATCGATTTGCATTTGGAAAAGCATGGCTATACAGAAATGATGCCTCCTTTTCTCGCAAATTATGCTTCAATGCGTGGTACTGGACAATTACCGAAAATGGAAGAGGATATGTATGCAATGCCATTGGACGGTCTCTATGCAATTCCTACTGCTGAAGTTCCGCTCACGAATTTCCACCGCGATGAAGTACTTGCAAATGATCAATTACCCGTGAAATATTGCGGTTATTCCGCCTGTTTCAGAAGGGAAGCGGGAAGCTATGGTAAGGATACGAAGGGATTTCTACGCGTGCATCAATTCAATAAAGTTGAACTCGTGAAATTCGTGAAACCTGAAACATCATATGATGAATTGGAATTGCTCGTGACAGATGTGGAAGATGTATTGAATGCACTCGAAATTCCATATCGCGTTCTGCAATTGTGCAGTGGAGACACAAGTTTTTCAAGTGCAAAAACCTATGATCTCGAAGCTTGGTCACCGGCTGAACAGAAGTGGCTTGAAGTATCAAGTTGTTCAAACTTTGAATCATATCAAGCAAGAAGAGCAAATATCAGATTCAGAA
>JBIKKD010000144.1:0-4236 GCA_044360565.1 Kapaibacterium sp. (SeqCode) | reverse complement strand
TTTGAAATGCATTTGGTTGGTTCATCGGGATTTAGCGAAGCTCCCCTTTGACCGCTTTTATTCAACAATTCATGTAGGAGGGCATCATGCCACGTTCCACGCATAAAGTAGCATCGCATCGCCGCCGTCGCAAGTTTATTAAACTTGCCAAAGGTTATTGGGGCGCGCGTAGCAAAGTTTGGACAATTGCCAAGAATCATATCGAGAAGGGTTTGCAATATGCATACCGTGATCGTCGCAATAAGAAGCGTACATTCCGCAGATTGTGGATTGTCCGTATCAATGCAGGCGCTCGTTTGAATGGCACAACTTATTCACGCTTGATGCATGCACTCAAGCAAAAGAATATATCCATCAATCGCAAGGTATTAGCCGATTTGGCAGCAAATCAGCCATCCATTTTCAAGCGCATCGTGCGCTCGGCAATTGGATAATCTTTGTGATTTCCGTATGTTCGAGGCGTTCTTAGGAACGCCTTTTTTTATGTCAATACATCATGATTCCAATGATTGAAACCATTTCCGAATTACGAAAAGAGATAGAACTCGATCTACAAAGTATCAAAGACCCTGCTTCTTTGGAAGTCTTCAGACTCAAGCATCTTGTCAAGAAAGGAACAATTCAAGCACTGATTGATGGTATGCGTGCAGTTCCCAAGGAAGATAAGCCTGCAATTGGAAAAGTTCTCAATGAATTCCGTCAATTTGTTGATGAATCATTTGCACAGGCAAAAGAGCAAATTGAGCAAAAGGATGCCGGAGTGGATTCTATTGATGTGACACTGCCGGGAAGAATCCCGACATTGGGTCATGTTCATCCCATTCGAAAAACGCTTGATCGCATTACTGAAATTTTTGTCGGCATGGGTTTTTCTGTCGCTGAGGGTATTGACATCGAAGATGATTATCATAATTATGAAGCATTGAATTTTCCGGCAGATCATCCTGCGCGTGATATGCAGGATACTTTTTTCATTGATGATCCACGCGGGGATATCATGCTGCGCTCGCATACATCACCTGTACAAATTCGCATGATGAAACATCATGCTCCGCCAATCAGATCAATCATGCCGGGAAGAGTATATAGAAATGAAGCGGTTACTGCTCGTTCGCTCGCTGAATTCCATCAAATTGAGGGTTTGTATATTGATAAAGGTGTGACTTTTGCTGATTTGAAGGGAACCGTGATTTCATTTGCAAAACAGATGTATGGTGAAAATTCGAAATTCAAATTCCGTCCATCGTATTTTCCATTCACTGAACCAAGTGCCGAAGTTGACATCACATGTTATCTCTGTTCTGGAAAGGGTTGCAGAGTTTGTAAGCATTCTGGATGGCTAGAAATTTGTGGTTGCGGAATGGTGCATCCAAATGTGTTGAAGAATTGCGGAATCGATCCTGAGATATATTCCGGATTTGCATTCGGATTCGGCATAGAACGGGTTACCATGCTTGCAACAGGAATTGATGATATTCGCGCACTCTATGAGAATGATATGCGCATCTTAAAACAGTTTTAGGATTCGACATGAGCATTATCATTGCTGATTCCATCATAAAATCATATTCCATGCATTCGATGCATGATACTCCTGTGTTGAAAGGCCTTTCATTGACAATTGAGCAAGGGGAATTCATTGCATTCATGGGTCCTTCCGGTGCCGGAAAAAGTACGCTACTCCATATCCTCGGATTACTGGATTTTCCGGATTCTGGCTCTATTCAATATACATTGTCAGGGAATGTCTTTTCTCAATCATCCATGAAAAAAGGAAAATCCGCAGAGTTGAGGAATAAGCATATCGGCTTCATTTTTCAATTCCATCATTTATTGCCCGAATTCACTGCTTTGGAGAATATCATGATGCCGGCTTTGATCGGTGGAATGGCAATGTCGAAGGCAAAGAGTAAGGCAATGACATTGGCTGAACAGGTTGGTATGTCACATCGAATTGAGCATCGACCTTCGGAATTATCTGGTGGAGAACAACAGCGTATTGCAATTGCAAGATCATTGATGAATGATCCTGAAATCATCATCGCGGATGAACCAACTGGAAATTTAGATTCAGCAAATACGATTGCAGTATTGGAATTGATTCGAAAGATTAGACAAGAACGATCACTCACATTACTCATAGCTACGCATAGCATGGATGTTGCCAGAATGGCTGAGAGAATCATCACGCTTCGAGATGGAGTGATATCTTCAGAAGTTCGCACGCAAGCCAATACTATGCAATCCTGATTTCATGAAAGATGTAGCTTTCAATATCGCCTTCTATATTCGCGCCTTTCTGATTGTAATTGCAACAATTGCCTATTCTCTTGGTGCTCTAATCTTGGGAATGATTGGTATTAGAACAGCATATTTTTTCTGCTCTAAGAGTTGGTCTTCCTTATTGTTGAAAATCGCTGGCGTTACAGTTCATGTTAATGGCTTGGAACATCTATATCCAATGCAAAGCAGAATATATGTGGTGAATCATTCAAGTTATTTCGACATCCCCATTTTAATTGCATCTATCCCTGATACACTGCGATTTATGTATAGAAAAAACCTTGAACAAATTCCTTTTTTCGGTTGGAGTCTTGCACGCTCTCCATTCATCGGCATTCAAAGAGAAAAAGCAAGAGATGCAATGAAAGGTATTGAAGAAGCAGTGAAATCCATCAGTATCGGGGAATCTGTAGTGATTTTTGCAGAAGGTACAAGATCGAAAGATGGAAAACTTTCCGCTTTCAAGCGTGGCGCATTTCTGCTGGCATCTAGATCCGGAAAACAGATCGTCCCCATTGCTCTTGCCGGTGCGCATAAAATCATGCCCAAGGAAAGTAAAAGATTTTACTCAGGTGAAGTGAGCTTGACTGTTCTTCCACCTTTTGAAGCAATGAAAGACATGGATAAAGAATATGAACTACAATTGCAGGATAATGTACATTCAGCCATAAATGCAGTTTTACCCCTAGAAATGAAGTCACTAAACAAGAAACATATATGAGCAAAGATTATACATGGCTTAAAGGATTCGCAACGATTATGTCGAAACCCCATAAAGCCGGATTGAATGGAAATTCTGAACCACTCAAGTCAATTGTCTTTGCGGGTATGCTTGAAACTGTAGCAACTTTATTCATCACTTGGTTGCATAGAAAAAGTCCGGCATTGATTGATGAGAATATAGCCATGATGCAGCCATGGATGAAGAATGCGGGTGCTGCACAGAAAAACACGCTCACATCTCTCCCATTTGATCAAGCATTGCTTTCAACACTCACGATTTCATTCATCGGTATCTTGGGTTTCGGATTTGTCATGTGGGTAATTCATTGGGCAATGACAAAAGAGAGTAAAAAACTCTATGAAATCACGGGGATTTCTGCATATGGTTCGAGTATATACGCAATTGGCACTTTGATTACAGGTATCATGTCCTTTGCTTTTGGATCTTTGCAATGGGGACCACATTTGGGAGTGTTCATCAATCCAATTGAACATCCATTTCTCTATGCAATTCTTGCTAGAATAAACATCTTCTTCCTCGCTTCTTATTCAGCATCTGCTTTTGCAATGATCGGTTATTCTCATATAGAACCTAGATATGGAAAAATTGCATCGATCATTGCGATACTCTTAGTGCTATCTTGGTTTGCTCTCTTTACATCCATTGGTGCATTGTATACTTCTTGATGCGTAAAGAAATCATAATTCAATAGAAACTGCCTGAATTGAAAAGTATATTTGCATTCAATATTTCAATAATGCACAAAATCATATGAATATAGATGAATCTGAGGAATTTGAATTCGAAGAAGCAATCGAAGAAGTGGATACTCTCATTGTTTCAGATATTCATCTGGGTTCCGAGGTTTCCAGATCAAAACAATTATTGGATATCATCAAGCAATTCCAATTCAAGAGATTGATTTTGAATGGTGATGTGTTCGATGATTTGAATTTCAAAAGACTCAGTAAAAGTGATTGGAAATTTCTATCGTATATCAGAAAAGTATCCGGACATAAGATTGATTCTCAGGTCACTTGGGTCATTGGCAACCATGATGGTGTAGCTGAAATCCTTTCCCACTTGCTGGGTATTGAAGTTCTGGAAGAATATGTGTGGGAATTTGAGAACAAGAAATATTTGGCTTTGCATGGACATCAATTTGATTCATTCATCACTGAAAATGCAAGATTGACCGATATCGCATCATATCTCTATTTGCTCTTGCA
>JBIKKD010000143.1:0-4242 GCA_044360565.1 Kapaibacterium sp. (SeqCode) | reverse complement strand
ACAGGTAATTCCGCAATTAGAGAAGTCTCTTATTGGAAGAATCTCAAACGATAAGTAATAGTGAATAGCATTTACGATCAGGATATTACATGCTTCAATATTTCATAAGAAGATTATTATTTGCAGTCCCAACTTTTTTTGGTTGTACCATCATTGTGTTTTTCATAGTTAATCTTGCTCCGGGCGGACCATATGAACAACAGGTACAGGCATTAAAGGCCGGATCGGGTTTTGGTATTGGGTCTGAAGCTTCGGGCACCGCCAAAGATGGAGCCGCAACAATTCCGCCTACGGCATTGGCAGAACTCAAACGATATTATGGCTTCGATAAACCTGTATATGTGCGTTATCTTATTTGGCTTGGTTTATGGCAAAGAGAAACTGATAGTTATAATGTGAAATTGGGTGAGCCAAGAAATGTTGGTGAGGGAAAATATGTGATTGTCAATAAACAAAGTGACGGCACATATTCCATTATTGACAAAGAAACAAAAAAATCGCTTTCTCATATATGGACTGCTGAAAATGCAGTTCTTGACTCAACAGGTTTTCGACAACTAAGAGTGTTTAAAACTGAATATGCAGGAATTCTAACCGGAAATTTTGGTAATTCTTATGAATATCGCGAACCGGTTATTGATTTGATTGCTTCCAGAATCCCAATTTCTTTGCAATTCGGCGTTATTGGTTTGGTTTTGAGCTATGTGATATGTGTCTATCTTGGTATCCAAAAGGCTTTGAGACATGGCTCGACTTTTGATTTGGTATCGAGTTCTACAATTTTGATAAGTTATTCAATCCCCGGTTGGGCATTAGGATTATTACTGCTTGTTCTTCTTGGCGGTGGTTCATTCTTCGATGTTTTTCCTTTGGGCGGATTACAATCCAGAGATTATGAGACTTTGAGTCTAGGTGAAAAGATCTTGGACAGAGCACATCATTTTGTTCTGCCTGTGATTGCATCAACTATCCAGTCATTTGCCACACTTACATTGCTCATGAAAAATTCTTTACTTGAGAATTTATCACAGGATTATATCCGTACTGCATTTGCAAAAGGTTTGAAAGAAAAGCGTATCATTTGGTTACATGCAATGCGTAATTCCGTAATTCCAATTGCTGCTAATATTGGTCATATCATTGGTATTGCCTTTGTTGGGTCTTTCTTTATTGAGACTACCTTCAATATAGAAGGCATCGGTAAGTTATCCTATTATGCAATTTTATCTCGTGATTATACTGTCGTTTTTGCCTTCACCGTTATTGGTGTCATGGTGAATCTTTTCGGCGCAATCATTTCAGATTTTGTTCTTGCATTGATTGATCCACGAATTCGATTTAGGTAATACATGTCTCAAACAGTTCAAAAATCAGGTTCTCGTTCAATCGGACAAAGAAGGTGGCAAAAATTCAAAACCATCAAGCGTGGATATTATTCCTTGGTGATTTTGACAACATTGTACATTCTTTCTTTTTTGTTGCCGATTCTTGTCAATGACAAAGCTCTGATTGTACGATACAATGGAGAATATCATTTTCCTGCTTTTACATCTTTGGTTGCTTCGTTTCCGGTGATTGATCAATTCGTGAGTGTTTTCCAGAGTGGTGAATCACTTGGTCAGGTAGGCAATCCCGGTCAAGTCCGTTATCGTGATCTTCAACAACAATATAAAAATGAGAATGGCGACAATTATGTTGTCATGCCACTCTATCCATATGGACCAATAGAAGATATCACCACAGATGGCAACTCAGCATTTATGGAGCCAATGGTCGCTGAAGAAGGGCAAACAGCTAGAATCATGGGTACTGATGAGAATGGAAGAGATGTGTTTGCTCGTATGGCTTATGGTTTTAAAGTGTCCATCTCATTTGCATTGATATTGGTCTTTTTGGAATATTTGATTGGTATTCCAATTGGTGGACTTCTCGGATTCAAGGGTGGATATTATGATTTGATTGGTCAGAGAATTTTAGAAATGTGGGCAACACTTCCTACATTGTTTCTCATCATCATAGTTGTATCGTTCATCCAACCAAGTTTTATATTACTCGTACTTTTGCTATCACTTACTGCATGGATACCAATAACCACATATATCCGTGCTGAGTTTTATAGAGAAAAATCAAAGGATTATGTTGCTGCGGCTATTTCCATTGGTGTACCAACTTGGAAAATCATGTTTAAACATATTCTTCCCAATTCATTGGTGCCAATCATAACGAATTTTCCATTTGCAGTCGTAGCCGGTATCACAGCCTTGGTTGCTCTAGACTTCTTGGGCTTTGGATTACCACCACCAACGCCAAGTTGGGGACAAATGCTTAGTACAGGATTACAAAATCTTACGAAATGGTGGTTGGTCTTTTCACCAATGGTAGCTTTATTTACAACTCTCATCATGATTGTGTTCATTGGAGAAGCAATCAGAGAAGCATTTGATCCAAAGACATTTTCCAGATTACGCTAATCACTCAAGGTTATTCTTGTGAATAAGGAATTACTCTTCTCAATTGAGAATCTCAAAACATATTTCACGGTGGAAGGCAAGGATGCTAAAGCTGTGGATGGTGTAACATTTGATATCTATCAAGGTGAGACCCTTGGTTTGGTAGGCGAATCAGGTTCCGGAAAATCCGTCACCGCATTATCCCTCATGAAGCTCATTCCAAGTCCACCCGGAAGAATAGTTGATGGGAAAATAATGTACAGAGGACAGGACATTGCTCAGTTTACATATGAAGAAATGTATGCCATTCGTGGTAAAGAAATAGCAATGATATTTCAAGAGCCTATGACTTCTCTAAATCCTGTTTTCCCGGTTGGAATGCAGATTGAAGAAGTGATCATGGTTCATGAAGGCTTGAATAAAACCGAAGCTAGACAAAGAGCCATAGAAATGCTTACGCTTGTTGGCATTCCTGCACCGGAAAAGCGTATTGATGATTATCCTCATCAGTTTTCAGGTGGTATGAGACAAAGAGTGATGATAGCAATCGCACTTGCATGCAATCCTGCTTTGCTGATTGCTGATGAACCAACCACTGCATTGGATGTTACCATTCAAGCGCAGATTCTAGAACTCATGCTCACTTTGAAAGAGAAGAGAAGAGAAGCTGCTATTTTGCTCATTACTCATGATCTAGCTGTTGTAGCTGAGTTATGCAATAGAGTAATTGTGATGTATGGTGGGAAAATTCAAGAGATTGCCACATCAGATGATCTCTTTTCACAACCTTTGCATCCTTATACTCGCGGATTGATGAATTCTATTCCGCATGCTGATCATGCCGGTGAAAAAGGTCAAAGACTGAAAGCTATACCGGGGAATGTTCCAAGCATTCTGAATTTTCCTCAAGGGTGTAAATTCTGCACTCGATGTACTGAGAAACAAGATATTTGCGATACCATAGAACCACCTCTTGTAGAGATTGAAATCGGTCATTTTGTTCGATGTCATAATGTTAACACAAAGATTGAAAACGGGAAGCGCTATGAATAATTCACTATTACTCGAAGTAAAAAATCTTCAAGTGTTTTTTCCTGTATTTGGCGGAGTTTTTCAAAAGAAGATTGCTGAAGTCAAAGCAGTTGATGGTGTGTCCTTCACAATCAATCGAGGTGAAACATTCGGTCTTGTTGGTGAATCTGGATGTGGTAAAACCACTGTCGGTAGAGCCATCATCAATGTCTTGACACATGTATCACCGGATGTACACATAGGTGGTGAGATCTTATATCATGACAAAGATGGTAAAGTACATGATATCACGAATCTTTCTTCTTCCGATATGAAGAAATTTCGATCCAAGATTCAGATGATTTTCCAGGATCCATATTCTTCATTGAATTCCAGATTATCTGTTAAGCAGATTATTTCAGAACCACTCGAGATTCATGAAACTCAGCTCTCAGCAAAAGAAGTAGAAGAGAAAGTTTTGTGGCTATTGGAGAAAGTTGGTCTTCAACCTGAATATGCAAATAGATTCCCACATGAGTTTTCCGGCGGACAAAGACAAAGAATTGGAATTGCCAGAGCACTTGCTACAAATCCTGAATTAATTATTTGTGATGAACCGGTTTCTGCATTGGACGTATCAGTACAAGCACAGGTTATCAATCTAATGGAAGATTTGAGAGATGAGTTTGGCATTTCATATTTATTCATCGCCCATGACTTGTCTGTCGTTCATCATATCAGTGACAGAATTGGTGTGATGTATCTTGGAAATATGGTTGAA
>JBIKKD010000142.1:0-4248 GCA_044360565.1 Kapaibacterium sp. (SeqCode) | reverse complement strand
AGTGGGCCCAGAGGGATTTGAACCCCCAACCAACGGATTATGAGTCCGCTGCTCTAACCGTTGAGCTATAGGCCCGGTCATAAAATCAATTGAATAATCCAATCATGAAGCCAAGTTGAAATGCCAAACCTGATGCTTCGATTCCTGAAGAAACATTGTTGACAATACTCTTGCCATTTTCCTTCCAATCTCCCATGAAACTCAATGCATAACCTGCATGAGCACGAATAGTGATGATTCTTGGTTTGTCGCTTCCAAGCAATGCCGGAGCAAATTCAACGCTCAGTCCGGGATTGACCATGAAATAATTATTTCTCAAGGAATGATTGAATACATTCACATCATTCGGACTGCCACCAATTGTACTATTGGATGTCTCAACGCCTTTCGCATATTGTGTCGTGGTAATTTCCATCGTACCCCAACCTCCGGATACACCCGGAATGAGATATAAGGATTTTGCCAAAGAAAATGCATAGTCAAAGCCAAATCCTGTATATGCATTGGATAAAGATGCAGAACGCAAATACTGTTTTTGATTGATCGTAAATTCTTTTTCGGCAGTACTGATAACTCCACCGAGATTTGAAATGGAAATACGAACATTCGGAAGTATGCCGATAGTTGCAACACCAATTGCACCGGTCATTGTGAGAGGTGTGGTTAATTCACTGAGTCCTGCAGTGGAAAGTTGTGCATTCACATCTTTCAACTCTGGTGTAAAGAGGGAAACCACAAAACCACCACCAACCCCGAAATAGGGTACTTTCTCTTCTTGAATGACAGTTTCTTCGAATGTCAATTCATCCAATCTATCATCCTGCGCTTTGAGTGATGCGATGCTTGTAAACAGCATTGCAAGCACAATCATGGAATTCTTGAATATATTCATGGTCATTGGAAAGTATGGTAAAATCGCATTCCGTTCAATAGAGCATGCAAAAATAGGGAATTCTTGGAAAGAATTTCGAATAAGCTTGTCATTGTCCTGAAAATTGTGCGGGTCTCTTTTCCAAAAATGCCGAAGTGCCCTCTTTGAAATCATTTGTTCCGCAAATTTCTCCAAAAATAATCGCCTCGCATTCCATTCCTTCTTGTGTACCCAAGTCTTCTGCGGCTCTTATTGCTTTCAAACTTGCGGAAATCGCTAATGGTGCTTTTGATGCTATCAATTCAGCAATCTTCATGCATTCATCAATGAGTGTTTCGGAAGAAAAAACCTTATTGACAAGACCGATTCTCAAAGCTTCCTCTGAATCAATGATGGCTCCACTTAAGATTAATTCAATGGATTGTGCTCTTCCAACCAATTTTGTGAGTCTTTGCGTGCCACCATAACCGGGAATGATGCCGAGATTTACTTCTGGTTGACCAAATTTTGCTTGAGGAGCGGCAAATCTCATATGACATGCCAAAGCTAATTCGCAACCGCCACCCAATGCGAAACCATTGACTGCAGCAATGACCGGCTTATTCAAATATTCCAATTCAGTGAATATTGATTGGCCAAAACGGGCAAAGTCAGCACCTGTTTCAGCATTCTGCTCATGCAATTGCGCGATGTCTGCACCCGCTGCAAAAGCTTTTGGTCCTGCACCGGTAATAATAATTGCACGACAAAGTTCTGAATTTGCACAAAATTGGAGCGCTTTTTGCAGTTCAGTCAATAAGGTTGCGTTTAAGGCGTTTAACTTGTCCGGTCTATTCAAAGTGATAAGGCAAACATGGCCTTTTTCTTCAAGAATGATGGTTTCATAGTTCATGATAATGATCCGGGACTGATAGAATCTTACTTTTAAAGGCGCAATTTACCATTTTCCGCCTAGCATTGATATTCGATAATTGAGAGAAAATATGCGTAAACACTTCAAATATGTATGGCTCATTTGGATTTTGGCAATCACCATGCTGATTCCCGTGACAGATACTTCTGCGGCGTCCAGAAAAAAAGGAAAATCTTCTTCCTCTCGTTCCGTAAAGAAAAAGTCAGGGAAAAGCTCCAAGAAGTCATCTTCAAACAAATCCAAAAAAGGAAAAAAATCTAAGAAAGGAAAAGGTAGGAAATCATCCGGTTCAAGTCATAATCAACTTGTTTCGATCAATGGAAGGCAAAATTTCATTGAGGACACGATGATTGCTCCGGGACTTCGCTATATGCATTTCCTTTATGGTCCTTTGAATCATCCCGTATATGCAGTTGAAATGGACGCGAATGATCCTACACTGAAAGTTGGAGTTATCAAAGGGAATAATAAGAATGATGGTCTCGAAAGAATCGGTGATATGTTCAATAGGATTGATACAACAGTTAGAGATAGTTTACTCTCAGCCGTAAATGCAAATTTCTGGCGTGCTTATCGCAATACTGCAATTGGTCCTTTGGTATTGAATGGTGAAGTGATTCAAATGGGCAATGAGAAGAATTGGACAAGTGCTTTTTTTGATGCCAAGAATAAAATGTATATCGGCAAATATGATTTGCAAGGCGTAATTAGAACAGAAAAAGGTGAAACATATCGCATCGCTTTCACCAATGAAAGACCAAGCATGGATGGAATTGCCTTATACAATCTCTATGGTGGAAATTCGATTCCTCATGTTCCGAATATGCAAGTGGACAAAGCTGCAGAGGATTTCTTAGAGAATAGACCTCAGTCTGCAGAAGACTCAACGGAAGAAGAACTAGACATGGAACAGTTGAAAGCTGAATTGGCTGAAATGAAAAGACAATCCAATATTGAATATCCATTGATCAAAGTGCAAGTTCGCTTTCTGCGCTCACCTTCCGTGAATAAGGAAGTTCCTTGTTTGGTTAATGCTGTGGATACAGGAACTGTGGCAATGCCGCTACGAGGTGCCATAATTTCCTTGGGTAGAGATTTTCTAGCCGGAAAATTACCGGTGGCCGGCGATACACTCTTCATCAAGTATTATACAAGTGAGAGGGATACGATGCCTTTTGTTCAAGCGGTTTGTGGCACTCCGAGATTGATGGAAGCCGGAGAATTGCGTACGCAAGGAGTGAGTGAAGGTGCGAGAAATAGCAGATTTATCGGACATAATCTTCCGAGAACCGCAGTGGGAACAAATACCCGAAAGACAAAAAATTGGCTTGTTCTTGTTGACCCATCAGGCAAGGGAAGAGGTGCGACATTGGATCAAATGGGTGCAATCATGAAGAAACTCGGAGCTCATGATGCTCTTAATCTCGATGGCGGTGGTTCTTCCATGATGATGGTTTGCGGTGAGAATGTTTGTACCAATTCCAGAGTACCGACAGGAAGAAGGATATCATGCGCTTTGGCGGTGTTCAGAAAACAGAAAGTTTTGCGAGAACGATTGCAAGAACAAAATCCGATAGAATAAAAAAAGCGGGATGATCAAATGAGATCATCCCGCTTTTTATGTTCTTTATATTCTATCAATAGGAATAGCGTTTTGCATCGCCGGTTGCAAGTGGTGCAAGATCGCGATGTTCGAGTCTGCGAACACCAATCAAGCGGGTATCATAATAAGTACTTTCAAGTGAAGAAACCGTTACGCCATAGCGTGAACTCGCATGAGCGAAGAGATTGTCTCCAAGATAAATACCGACATGTGATACATACACTTCTTTGCGTGTGTGGAAGAAAACCAAATCGCCAAATTTCATTTCTGATCTATTGCGAATAGGTCTTCCTACATTCCATTGTGTTGCAGCTGTTCTTGGGAGTGTGATGTCTCCCGCACCTGCAAACACGGCCCTTGTGAATGCTGAACAATCAATTCCTGTTTTTGAAGTACCACCATAAATATATGTGGTGCCTACCCAGTTCATGATTTCATCCATAATGGCTTTTCTGGCGATTCCACCATCAGTGGTTTCATTCGATGAGGGATCATTTGGATCGCTATCGATATATGAAAGCCATAATGAACGGAATGCATCCATGTCAACTACCACATCATCTTCTTCTTCAAGTTCGGATAAATCCTCGCCTTGAGAAAGCATATCGCCGGAAACGGCATCTGATGCGGTTAATTCACCTTGATCAATGTGAGTTGAATTGGACTGTTGTTCTGAGAGAGCCTCGGCAATAGAGCCAGTATTCGTGGCGATGTCCGTTGTCGGGGTTAGGTCAGATTCCGATTGTAAACCGGCCAGTCTTGACAAATCATCATTATTGTTGAGATAGTCGAAAGCAAGTCTCTTGCCTGCAACTTTATCACATTTTGTTTTTGAAACATGTACGATTTGATAACGCTTCT
>JBIKKD010000141.1:0-4253 GCA_044360565.1 Kapaibacterium sp. (SeqCode) | reverse complement strand
ATGATCATGCCAAATCCCGTATAGGAATTTGTCGATAGCAATTCCATATCATCTTCCCCGCTATCATCCAATATCTCTGAGTATGGATCAAGCGATGAAAGCATTGCTTTGGTACCATCATTCACGAATTTCATGGGGTCCACGGGGTCAACATAATGTAAGGTCACCTCACGGAATACCGAACCAAATAAGTCCATCGCATTCGTGATTCTCTGAAACAATTCCTGATCAGAGAATTTAAATGCGATTGCACCGGCGGTCAAACCGATGAATGCCATGAATATCAAAAGTGTTTTTTTCATGAAAGCAAGTGAAACTGCAATGTGATGAATGAACTAATCGTGGTGAATGCAATCAGATGCGATAAAATCTCAGCATCCAAATCATACATGTCTATCAAAGCCAATGTCAAAACCATAGTTGGCATGCCCGACTCTATGATCAATGCTTGACCAATAGTGTTGTGCATACCAAAAAACACTATGCACAGTGAAGCCAAAGCAGGACCAATGAAAAGTCTAATGATGCTTCCCGGAATGAGAATCAGCAAGGATTTCCATTTCGGCAATGTCAATGCCATTCCAACAGAAATCATCATGATAGGTGGCACTGCCTTTCCCGCAATTTCCGAAACATGAAGAAGTATATCAGGAATTTGCACAGATGAAAATTTTAGTGTTAAACCAATAATCACTGCATAAATCGGTGGTAGTCGCAGTATTTTCAGCAAAGATTCTCGCATCCTTTCACCATGCGATTGTTCATCTCCTCGAAAATATCCTGCAATGAAAACTCCTAGAGTCCATAGTAATGGCGTGAGTGCCAATACATCATAGAGCACAGGAATGAATGACATTTCTTCACCAAAAATTCCGGTGATGATGGGCAAGCCTAAATATGTCGCATTACACCAAGTTGATCCAATGATCAGACTTCCCATGGTTGCATCGCTCAAATTGTTCAGCAAGGTTTTTCTCAAACCCGCATATACAAGCCATGCAGTGAGCAGACATCCAAAAGTCACGACTATCGCAGTAATGGGAATCTGCCAAATTGCATCTGTCATTGGGGCTTTTGCTATCACTGATATTGTGAGCAATGGAAGCAAGATTTGAATTACCAATGAACTGATTGCATTTCGCATGATTGTTGGCGAGGGTACACCAGGGATGAATCTCCAAACTATGCCAAGTGAAATCAATATGAGATATGCGACAAATACGGTATTCATCCATCAAACCGTATGAGTTGAGTGATTGACTGCGCTATGCGAGATCCAAGTGCCACGCCCATTCCATTGCATCCAAAAGCGCAATACACATGATCGGATACATTGGAAATAATTGGTTTTTTATTCGGCGTGAATCCCATCAATCCAGACCATGCATAGTCAATCGTAAATTCCTTTCCAGGAATGATCAAATCTCTCAACAATGTTTCAAGTGCATTCATCACAAGATCGGTATGACCGAATTCATAGGTTTCTTCTGTCTGAAAATCCAGATTCCTTCCACCTCCAAGCAAAATGCGATTACCAAGCGATCTGAAATAGTAGAATCCTTCTTCAATGTGATAGGCACCTTGGAATGACAAATCTTCTATCGGTGATGTTACAATCACTTGTCCTCTTCCCGGCTTTATCGGGAATTCCGAAGCCAAAAGAGGAATGCTCGCATTATTTGCCAAGATGATTGTTTTTGCCTTCAATGCATAATCACCGATCGGACAAGAAATCATGGCAATTGCCTGATGATCATCTTGTATGGACATCACTTTGCTTCCAAACTCAATGCGAATATCTGCTTCACGAGCCAGACGCTCTAGCGTGCCATGAAGATGTCCGCTATGCAATTGACCTTCATGCTTATTCATGATCACTGCTTTCACGGCTGTCGAAAAGCCAAGAGATTCTTGCTCTTCCTTACTTAGCAAAACATATGTCTCAGAATCACCGGTGATTTCTTTCGCAAGTGCATTCATCTCTGAAAGTCTATCGAGCAAATGCAATTCACTCGCGCGAATCAATTCCGCACCACCCAAATGTTCATATTTGATTGACTCAGGAGAACATCTTTGCAAGAGCTTCTGCAAACCAAGATATCGTTCATTGGCAATTTCAAAAGCATGATCATGACCAAATGCATCTACATCATGCAATAACTCGGTTGCACTTCCGAAACACGCAAAACCTGCATTTCTTGTCGTTGCGCCATGTCCATGCGGCGCCTGTTCCACTATCGTTATGGATGCAGAAGGAAATTTTTCCCTGCATTCCAATGCGGTTGATAGACCAATGATGCCGGCACCGACAATGCAAATATCCACTTCCGTAAATGCTGTATGTTCCCAATAGCTTTGGATCGGTGAATCTGCGACTGCATGAAATGTTGTTTTACTCATATGTCGTATTTGTGCAATTTTCATTCCACTTTATAGAAAAGCGAAGGTGAAACATGGAGAAAATTGACTCGAAAGGCTATATTTGCGAATCATTTTCGGTGAAACAGTCATGAATACAGAGAATACATCAAAGAAAATCATTTTGAGTGGCATCCAAGCCAGTGGTGATCTAACTATCGGACATTATGCCGGTGCCATGAAGAATTGGGTGCAATTACAAGATGATTATGAGTGCTATTTCATGGTTGCCGACATGCATGCCATCACCACAAGACAAGTTCCGGCCGATCTTCGCAGACGCTCCGTGGATGTCGTTGCGATGTATGCCGCCTGCGGAATCAATACCGAACAATCAACGCTGTTCATTCAATCTCATGTGCCGGAGCATGCTCAACTTGCTTGGGTTTTGAATTGTTTCACCGGCTTTGGGGAAGCCCAACGCATGACGCAATTCAAGGATAAATCCCAACAGCATAGTGAAAATGTGAATGTCGGATTATTCTCTTATCCCGTTTTGATGGCCGCCGATATTCTGCTCTATCAAGCAGATCTTGTACCTGTTGGCGAAGATCAAAAACAGCATATTGAATTGACAAGAAATTTGGCTGAACGATTCAATCATTTGTATTCCCCCACTTTTGCTGTTCCGGATCCTTTCATTCCAAAAGAAGGAGCTCGCATCATGAGTTTGCAGGAACCACGCAAGAAAATGTCGAAATCCGACCCCAATCAAAACTCCTGTATCTTTTTACATGATGCAGATGCAGTAATCAAGAATAAAATCAAGAGAGCAGTAACGGATTCCGGTACGGATATCATCTATGATACAGAGCAAAGACCAGGCATTTCGAATTTGATGTCGCTCTATCACATTTCCACAGGAAAATCCATGCAGGAAATAACAGATGAATTCAATGGCCGAGGTTATGCCCCATTCAAGGAAGCGGTTGCTGAAGCTGTGGCTGAGCTTATTTCCCCTATTCGAAATCGATTCGAAGAAATACGCTCAAATCCTGATGAATTGTCTGCATTATTAAAAACTGGTGCGGAAAAGGCGCGCAGACAAGCATTCAAAACATTAAGAAAAGTCTATAAGAAAGTGGGTTTTGTAGAACCCTCATGATTGTCCATATTCTTCGCGATAGCTTTCCGAAATCTCGCGATAATGTTCGGCACTTTCAATGAACCCTTTTTTCTCATCGGGTCTGACTTCTCGGATGATTTTGGCAGGAATGCCTCCCACCATCATGCCTGATGGAACAATCATTCCGGGTTTGACAACAGAACCGGCCGCGACAATTGCTTCATCCTCAATCACTGCATTGTCAAGCACAATTGCACCCATGCCAATCAAACAACGATTCCCGATTGTTGCGCCATGCAGAATGGCATTATGTCCGACGGTCACATCATCTCCGATATTCAATGCGAACTTGTCTGTGGTGACATGTAATATGGATCCATCCTGAATATTGGTTCTCTTCCCGATTTTGATCGGAAAGACATCGCCACGCAATACAGCATTGAACCACACATTGGAATCATCACCAATTTCCACATCTCCGATAATCCGTACGCCATCGCAAATCAAAACATTCTTGCCGATTTTGGGTATGATGCCTTTATAAGACATGATGGTGGCTTGAGCTTTTCCACATAATTCTTTCATGTTAGATGAATTCCGGAAACAGTGAACAATTTTGAGCATTGAAATGTTGATCCCTCACAAGAACTCCAAAAATCACTGAAAATCAGAATGTGGAGTCAGGAAACAACCGTATTTTTGTGCATGGCTTGAATGGCGATGCAAACTTAGCATATCTCAACATGAAATCTACACCACTCTACTCCGA
>JBIKKD010000140.1:0-4259 GCA_044360565.1 Kapaibacterium sp. (SeqCode) | reverse complement strand
CAACCATTCCCGGTTTGCCACTCATTGTTTCAGGTAGGAATGAAGTAAGTTCTTGGGGTATCACCAATATGATGAATGATGATTTTGACTATTTCATAGAAAAAGTCGATAAGAAGAATTCAAATTACTATTTCAATGAATCCGGAGAACGAGTCAAATTCAAGTATAAAAGAGATACCATCATCATTAAAAATGGTGAACCACTTATTTATGATATCCGTTATACTGATCGCTCTGCCGTTATTTCAGATGCACCACCAACAGGTCTCTTAAAGAATATTAAAAATGAGAAATCGGTATTTGATCGATACTGTTTGACCTATTCTTGGACGGGCATGCAGATGTCTGATGAGATTCTTGGTGTTTATAAAGTCATGAAATCAACTTCTTGGTCAGACTGCAAAAAAGGATTTGATTTATGGTGTGCACCTGCATTAAATTTTGTCTATGGAAATGCAAATGGTACCATTGCTTCTGCAACCATAGGAATGATCGCTAAAAGAGGAGAAAAGAATAATCCGAATCTTCCATCACCGGGTTGGAAAAAGGGCTACTCCTGGACCGGTGTATATACTTCCTCAATCTTACCATCACATTCATTTGCTGGAAATGATCATTCCAAACGATTCATCATTACAGCAAATAATCCGCTCACTTCTAATCCAAATGTATATCATTCAACTCTATGGGAACCCTCCTCCAGAGCAGATAGATTACAACAAGCCTTGAAAGAATTTGATGAATATGATGTACGCGATGCCCAATATTTACAAATGGATGTGTATTCGGCATATGCTCAACAAGTGATGGATTCAATATTACCGGGTTTGATAAAGAAGAAAAAATATATGCCTCTGAATGCCAAAAAGGCAATAGAAAAGATGAAGAACTGGAAATGTTATATCACAAATCAGGATATAGAACCAACCATTTTCTCATTGTTTCTTGAGGAGTATTATCGTTCAGTTTTTGAAGATCAACTCACTGCACCGATA
This sequence comes from Kapaibacterium sp. (SeqCode), assembly GCA_044360565.1. Taxonomy (GTDB): domain Bacteria; phylum Bacteroidota; class Ignavibacteria; order Kapaibacteriales; family UBA961; genus UBA961. The sequence goes on along the minus strand of JBIKKD010000140.1, from coordinate 3,264 downwards.
CTAAAACTATATAATATTGTGACCAATGTTCCTACCCGTATCATTCTGCACACATTACATGACTCAGAAGGAAAATGGAATACATGGTTTGACGATGTAAGAACCAAACAAATCAAGGAAGATAGATCAGAGATAGTATTCAGATCATTTTTGAGAGCAATAAAAAAAGGGGAGACATACTATGGGAATGCAGATATACGAACTTGGAAATATGGCAAGTTGCATTCCATTACTTTAGAACATCTATTTTCTTCAAGCAAATTATTATCACCAATTGTGACGCATGGTCCATTTCCGCATGGTGGTAATAATACTACCTTAAATAACGGATCTTGGTCATTCAATGATCCATTCAAACAAACCTTGGGAGCATCAGTCAGAGTGATTTCCGACATGCGAGACTCCATGATCTATTGCGTATTACCGGGTGGTGTGTCCGGAGAGCCACTCAGCTCGCATTATAGTGACCAAGTTCAGCTATGGCTCAATGGGGGATATATAGCGCTTTCAGCCACGAGAAATATTTCACCTGATTTCACGCTTTCTTCAATCTTGGCTCCGGAACCAAAGAATGACTGAATTCATCATTGATACAAAAAAGTATCCCAAACCACGCAGCAGACATCACAATGCTGCAAATGTGTATTTTCCCTTGGATAAACTTGGCACAATACCCAGATATTATCCTCCTTTGATCGATCAAATCAATTGGAGTGATTTTTTTGCGAATGGGATGCCTCCTTCAGTATTGGATATCGGATGTGGATGGGGATCATTCATGATGAATTATGCTATAAATAATCCAGAATCTAATATCCTGGGAATAGAAATCAGACATTTATTGACTGAATGGATTAATACTATCATTCATGGTGAATTTATACCAAATGCACATGCTTTATGGTATTCTTTACCGAATGGTTTGCATTTCCTTGCCAATGAATCCATACATGAATTCTTCTCATTTTTTCCTGATCCATGGGTTAAAAAGAAACATCATAAAAGAAGAGCATTCACCGAAGAATTGATTCAAGAATGTGTCAGATTATCAAAGCATGATGCACAATTTAGAATCATGACTGATGTTCCTGAAGTTGCAGATTATCAACTCGCATTACTTGGTAACCATCCCTCATTTGTCATGGAATATGCAGAGTATTGTGGCGAGCATGACCTTACTTGGAAAGACACTTTATCAGGAATTTCGCTTCAAGAATATAATGCTGATATATGGAGTCTTCCCATGACCGATCAAGAAGTATTCTCACGAAAAAAGCATATTCCATATCTCAGAGTATCTTATCGAATTCAGAAGATTTGATGACATCCATCAACATATTGGATTTTCTTGAAAATCAACCATTGACTCCTTCTGTTTTACTCTTTGCCTATCAAACCGGCTGGTTTCCCATGGCAGACGATGAAACAAATGAGATTTATTGGCATTCACCGATGAGGAGAGCAATATTTCCATTAAGTGAGGATGGACCAAAGCCCACACTCAAGAAAGCTTATAAAAAGTCAGATTGGTCATTTACAATCAATACTGCATTTTCCGATGTAATTCAACAATGTGCAAAACGACAGGACACATGGATAAGTCAGGATATTATAATGGCTTATAGTGAATTACATGATCAAGGATTTGCGCATTCAGTTGAAACATATCACGAAGGTAGGCTTATTGGCGGACTCTATGGAGTATCAATTGGATCAGCCTTTTTTGGTGAATCCATGTTCAGTCTTCAATCTAATGCTTCAAAATTGGCTTTTGTACATTTATACAATCATTTGATAAATCAAGGATACACACTCTTGGATTCTCAATACATTAATGATCATACATTGTCACTGGGTGCAAAAACCATCTCAAGAACACAATATCTGCAGATGCTTTCAGAAGCAGTACAAAAGAAAGACATAACATTTACTCATTCTAATTTGTAAAAGTCATGAGAACAATCTCAATTGAAAGTAATGGTAGAATTGAAAAAACAGCTGTGTATTTGAATGGTGAACAAATAACAGGCATTAAGGAATTACTTTTGTCAATAGATGAAGAAGGTATATTCAATGCGATAATTTCATTCACTTCCTCTTCTGGTACTTTATTAACAAAACAATTGTTTACCGATGATCTGTCACAATTGCAAAGAAGAGAAGCCGCTTTTTCGGAAGATGAAGCCATGGATTTACGCTCAATGGCAATTGAAAGTGATGGAACTCTCGACAATACATCCGTATTCATGAATAATGAGTTTATTGATGGCATAGTGTCAATCATGGTGCATATCATGATTGATTCGGTTCAAAAGAGAGAAAATGTGTTCACAAAGATCTTTTCCAAAAATCAATCATATTCAGAAACACGATTTATTTCTGAAATCGTCTTAAGGAACCCTGATGGTTCTGAAAGTATCGAATCTATTTTCTGAGGTATTCCATGAATAAGTTCATGAAACATGCATATATCCTTTTCATCATTACCATGCTATCATTCGTGGTATTGCCATTCACTTCTGAAGCGCGAGGTAGCTTTGGTGGGAGAGGTGGCCGCTCTTTTGGTACTCGATCATTTGGTGGATCACGGTCTTTTGGTTCATCTAGAAGAAATTCCGGTGGAACACCACGAACATTCTCCAATGGTAGATCTTTCAGATCGATGTCCACCGGTCGTTTTGCCAATGGACAACAATATCGAACTCGTTATGGAATCCCAAGAAAAACAACTTCAATGAATGTTGCTCAAAATGGAAGAAACAGAAACTATTCGGTTCATTCGTATGGAGGATTGGGAGATGGATTCATGACAGGATATCTACTTGGTTCGATTCCTTGGTATTGGCATATGCCATTTCATCCAGCATTTTACTATTCGAGACCTGTGGTCGTAGATGGTACAAATGGCCAAAAAGAAGTTTATCCAGGAACATTTTCCTTCGGATCAGTGATCTTGGTAATATTGATGTTAGGCGGAGTAGGCTTTATAATCTACGCTTTGTTCTTTAGAAGAAAAAAACAACACTTCAATTATGGAGAACATTCATCATTTGGGTGATCATTGTTGAATAGTCATATAAATGGTCACTGCTCTTGATTTTGCTCTTCTGTCTAGAATGGAAGCCTCTCCATTCATTTCACGAATTCCTTCGCCGGAAACATCATGAGATTGCAAACCACATGATTTTAGATAATCAGTAATGCTTTGAGCTCTCTTCACGGAGAGCTTTTTATTATACTGTATACTTCCTCTGTCATCAGTGA
>JBIKKD010000139.1:0-4296 GCA_044360565.1 Kapaibacterium sp. (SeqCode) | reverse complement strand
GCGCAACTGTAGAACATATAAAAGCTATTGCAAAAGCTGTAGAGAATATCATTCCGGGAAGTGAAAGAGTAGAGCCAAAACCAAGTAAATCGATTGATATTCAGCCGATTGAAAGTGAAGAACAAACCGTTTTCGCTCAAAAAATCGGAAAGAAATTTTTGACTACGGTGGAAGTGGAAATTCCTCGTGGCTTGGACATGAAATCCGTTCTCGAAGCTGCAACTTTCTTGAAGGAACATGGCATTGATGCAGTGAATGTGTTTGATGGAGCCAGAGCGCGTGTCAGAATTAGTCCGATCTCCGCTTCACAACTCATCACATCCCAAACAGGCATGGAATGCATCACACATATGGCATGTCGCGATAGAAATATGGTTGGTCTGCAAAGTGATCTCATTGGTGCTTATACGCTCGGCGTAAAAAATATTCTTGCAGTCACGGGAGATCCGACAACCATCGGTGATTATCCATTTGCGACTTCAGTCTATGATGTGGATTCTATCGGACTATGCAGAGCATTGAATCGCATGAATCAAGGTTTAGATTTAATCGGCAATGCACTTGGAAGAGCAACGCAGTTTACTATTGCTTGTGCTGTAAATCCATGCGCGGATGATCTTAATGTGGAGATAGAACGATTAAGAAAAAAAGTTGAGGAAGGCGCAAGCATTGCATTCACTCAACCGGTTTTCGATATGGAAACATTACTCCCATTTCTTGATCGCATCAAAGATTTGGATATAGCAATCATGCTAGGAATCATTCCGCTACGGAGTGCAAGACATGCTGATTTCTTGCATTATGAAGTGCCCGGAATGATTGTACCGCAATGGGTTCGCGAGGCAATGCAACAAGCAGGAAAAGATGCAGGTGATATAGGTTTGAATATCGCGATAGATTTCTTAAAACAAGCCAAAGAACATGTGCAAGGCGTATATATCATGCCTCCTGCGAAGCGTTATGACATGGCGATTGACATGTGCAAACGCAGTGGTATTTTGTGATGCAAATTTGAATTACACATATTTCGGAAATACAATCATGTCTTATCTTCATCTCTTTGAACAACATGAAGGAACGCTGAACAAAGCATTTGATGCAATTCGCTCACGCAGTTTTCATGCACATTGGCCGGAACCACCGAGTGGTAAAATTTATGGTGAAACCGCACAAGAAGATGGATTGCAATCATTCAAATCCTCACTCAATTCTGCATTCAAATTTCCGCAGAAAGATAGTTCAGGAATAGTTGGTTCCGAGCAATCTCCTTTTGGCTTCCCATTAAATATATCATATCCGGCTTTTTCGGCGGATGACTTGATTGCAAATGCACAATCAGCACTGAATGAATGGAAGCAGTTTTCAACAAAAGAGCGTGCAGGAATTCTGATTGAATGTTTGGAGCGTGCTTCAAAGCATTTCTTCCAAATTGGTTTTTCTACGATGCATACAACCGGCCAGGGATTCATCATGGCATTCCAAGCATCGGGTCCGCATGCATTCGATCGCGCACTTGAATCGATTGCAACAGGATATATGGCAATTGATGCATTTGCAGAATCAGTGCAATGGACAAAACCGATGGGTAAAATGCAGGTTGATTTGAAAAAGACATTTCATGTCCGACCCAAAGGAATCAATCTCACGATTGGTTGCTCCACTTTCCCAATTTGGAATTCATTTCCGGGGATGTTTGCATCGCTCATCACCGGCAATGTGACAATCGCAAAAAGTCATCCTTCAGCAATTCTACCAATTGCGATATGCATTAAATCATTTCAAGAAACACTCATTGATTTGGGTGTGAATCCACATGTGATTCAAATTGCAATCGATGATGCATCAAAACCAATCACGCTGGATCTTGCACAAAGAAGTGAAATAACAACAGTTGATTATACCGGATCATCTTCATTCGGAAATCATTTGGAATCTGTCTTGCAAGGAACTAATACCGAGCTATTCACCGAGAAAGCAGGTGTCAATTGTGCATTGATTGGCGAAGTTGAATCGCTTGATGCAGTATTGGATAATCTTGCATTCAGTCTGTCTTTGTATAGCGGACAAATGTGTACCACTCCGCAAAATATCTATGTGCCGAAAGATGGTGTAAAAACATCTGAAGGAATCGTCTCCTTTGATGATGTTTGCGTAAAGCTCAAAGAAAAAGTTGATGCTTTAGTATTCAATGAAAAGATGGGTCCAGGGACGCTTGGCGCATTGCATTCACCTGCTGTTTTGAGTAGAGTGGAAAAAGCAAAAGCATCCGGATTGCATATTCTTCGTGATTCAGCCTCTGTCGCGCAACAAGGATTTGATTCCGCAATTTCATGCTCACCATTGATCTTGAAAGCAGAATCTGCCGATCAAGCAATATTGCATGAAGAATGGTTTGGTCCGATTTCATTCATCATTCCTGTGGATTCCATTCAAGCAGGAATTACCGCGATGTCTAATTCTGTGAAGAAACATGGCGCGCTCACCACATTGTTGTATTTGCAAAGCGAAGAATTGATGTTGCTTGCAGAAGAGGAACTCATCGATGCAGGTGTGCATATATCATTCAATCTCACGGGTCCTATTTGGGTGAATCAATCCGCCGCATTCAGTGATTTTCATGGAGCAGGCGCGAATCCCGCAGGGAATGCATCATTTGCCGATTTGTCTTTTGTGAGCAAACGATTCAATGTTATAGGCATTCGCAAGCCATAAACAAAAAAGGCCATCCTCTTGTAAAAAGGATGGCCTTCATTTTTTAAGCGATGATTATTTTTTCTCGCTGATTGTTTTTGCCTGCATGAATAGAAGCATATAATCTCTTCCACCTGCTTTGGAGTCAGTGCCACTCATATTGAATCCACCGAATGGATGCGCGCCGACCAATGCGCCTGTGCATTTACGATTCAAATAGAGATTCCCGCAATGGAATTCCGCTTCAGCTCTGTCTAATTTCTTGCGGTCATTCGTGAAGACGGCACCTGTCAAACCATAGATTGTATTGTTTGCGATTGACATAGCATTGTCAAAGTTTTTTGCTTTGATCACTGCAAGGACCGGACCGAATATTTCTTCCTGAGAAATCTTCGCATTTGGTTTGATATCCGTGAATACGGTAGGCTTGATATAATTTCCATTCAAACCTTCGACTTTCTCACCGCCACAAAGCAATTTGCCTTCTTTCTTGCCGATTTCGATATACTTCAAAATGGATTGTTCAGCTTTCTTGGATACTACAGGACCCATCGCATGATCTTCCATCGGATTGCCCTGTGAAATTGCACTAACGGCAACCTTGAGTTTTGCGACGAATTCTTTATAGATATTCTGATGAACAATTACGCGTGAGCAAGCGGAACACTTTTGACCTTGAAAACCAAAAGCTGCTTGCACAGTTCCTTTCACAGCATCATCGATATTACAATCTTCATCGATGATCATGCTGTCTTTTCCACCCATTTCAGCAACGATTCTCTTGATCCAGATTTGACCCGGTACTGTTTTCGCGGCAAGTTCATTGATATGCAAACCAACTTCCATTGATCCTGTGAAGGAGATGAAGCGTGTCTTCGGATGTGAAACCAAATAGTCACCTGCTTCTGCGCCTGATGCAACGAGATAATTCAATACGCCTTTTGGGAGGCCGATGGAACGCATGATATCGACAAAAAGCCAGCCCATCATGGGTGAATCGGAAGATGGCTTTAACACGACAGTATTGCCTGCTGCAATTGCGGCACTGGCTGTACCCACGAGAATTGCGAATGGGAAATTCCAGGGTGGAATCACAACGCCAACACCAAGTGGAATGTATACCATTTTGTTTTTCTCGCCCTTCACCGGTGTGATTGGTTGTTTGCCCGAATAGCGCAAAGCTTCGCGACCATAAAATTCCAAGAAGTCGATTGCTTCGCAAGTATCTGCATCTGCTTCGAGATAATTTTTTCCAACTTCAGAAATCATCCATGCATTGATTTCGAGTCTGCGCTTGCGAATCACATTCGCGGCTTTGAACAAAAATGCTGCACGCTCTTTTGCGGGAACAAATTTCCATGTTTCAAATGCCTTCAATGCGGCTTGCATTGCTTTTTCTGCATCATCCTTACCGGACTTCTGAAATGTTCCAATCACTTCGCTGTTCTCTGAAGGATTGATTGAAACTGTTTTGGCATCTGTGTAAATCGCTTTGCCATTGATATAATTCGGATATTCTTTTCCGAATTGTGCTCTCACTGCTTCAAGAGCTTTTCTTTGTTTTTTTGCAATCGATGGATCTGCAAAATTGAGGAATACCTCATT